>DEKO01000170.1:0-13906 GCA_002353885.1 Porphyromonadaceae bacterium UBA2720 | reverse complement strand
TCCCGCGCCGTCCGCCTCGACAAAAGGTATTTTTAAGGAGTTAAGTAGTTAAGTGATTAACTACTTAACTCCTTAACTACTAAAAACTGATTAGAAGTGAATGAGAAACTCCACCAGGTTGGTGCCTTCGGGCAGGTCGAGCTTGCGGCGCAGACGGTAGCGAGCACCCTCAACACCGCGTACGCTTAGGCCTGTAAACTGGGCGATGTCCTTGGTCGACAGGTTCAGGCGCAGCAGTGCGCAGAAGCGCAAGTCGGTCGGGGTGAGGTCGGGGTATTTCTCCTTCAAGCGTTTAAAGAAGTTCTGGTGTATCAGGTTGAAGTTGTTCTGATACACCTCCCAGAAGTTGTCGCTGTCAGCACTCTCGCCCAGTTGGCTGAGCATCGACGCCATGTCGTGCTGGCTGATGGTCCCCTTGCGGCGCTTTTCGCGTAGGGTGTCGCGCAGCCCCTCGATGGCTTGGTTGCGCGCTGCGGCGTCCAGCGCCAACGAGGCAGCCTCGCGGGCTTTGTCATTGAGCTGTGTCTCAAGTAGTTGTTGTTTTTGCTCGGCGATGACTTTTTCCTGTTCCAGCACCTTCATGTCTTGCTGCAGACGGCGGTCCTCATATTGCCGGCGCAGTTCCTTTGCCGTCTTGCGCGAGCGGACAATGGCCAGCAGATAGGCCAAACCACCCAGCAGAGCTGCATAGATTGTCCATGCCCACCAGGAGGCATAGAAGGGGCGTGGGCGGGTGAAGTAGTAGTCGACCGAGTCTAGTACCTTGCCATCCAGTGTCTGCACTTGGCATATGAGGTGGTAGTCGCCATAGGCCAGCGCGCTATAGGTCATCGTGGGCTCGGCTTGTGTGTTCTGCAGATTCACTCCAGCTCCCGTCAGATGATAGTGGAACTGCAGCGAGCGGTAGTCAAAGTTGGGGTAGGAGAGGAGCACCGTCACCGAGCCCAGTGATTGTGGACGATGCTTCTTGTTGCCTGCAACAGGCATCGGCCGGTCGATGTCTTTGGTGCCGCTGGTGGTGACACGGCTGATGACCAGCTGTCGCCGCTTGTTGCCTCTTTCATCCATGTGGCGCATGTCCAGACGACCTACACCATTGTTCAGGTTGAAGTAGGCCACTCCGTCATGTACGGCCACATTGTTGCGGCTATCATTGCAGTCGAGCCCGAAGAAGCTGGCCGACACCGACGTGACGCGGCGATAGGCCTTGCCGTCATGCTTCATCAGCAAGAAGCCCTCGCGAGAGGCAAGCCAGAAGGTGTTGTCATCGACCATCGTTGCCGAGCACACGTCACGTCCCAGCTCACCCAACTCATTGAAGGGGACCATCGTGTCGGCATGGTCGTCATAGCAGTAGAACTTTTTGCCGTGAGCCACCAGCACGCGGCCACACACCTTCATCACATGTGCCAGGCCGCGTATGGTGTCGCCATCTAGCACATCATAGCGCCGTGCAGCCACGTGCTGCAGGTCGGGCGACAGGGTCAGCTGGTACAGGCCTCGGCTCATGTGGGCGGCCCAGATGTTGCCCAGGTGATCAACCTCAAACTCGGCCACCGGCGCATGGAACCCCTCCAGCTCATGGGCAAATACCCATCGTCCATCCTGCTTGACATAGATGCGCATGGCGTAGTAGGTCGACTCGAGCAGCACCTCCTTGCCATGCAGCGTGCAACGGCGCACACAGGTGCTGCTGCTCTTGGCGCCCATCACGGGGCCGGCAACGGTGCCCGTGAGGCTGCGCAGTCCGTCGTTGTTGCCCAGCAGCAGCTGTCCGTCGACCTGTGTGATGTGCCAGTTCTGGCCATCACTGCCACTGATGCGCGTCAGTTGGCGCGACTCCAGCCCATACTGCCATGCAGCCTGATTGGTGGCTATATACAAGAGGGGAGGCACGGGCTTGACCGCATAGACCATGCCGATTGAGGGCTCGCCGCGATTGGGCGACAGCAGGGTGTAGGGCGAGGCGGCATTGATCAGTGCCACACCGATGTCTAATGCTGCCCACAAGTTGCCGTCGCTGTCGGGCATCAGACGCAGCACCGAGTTGTTATTCAGGCTGTTGCCTGTGTGGTAGTGCCAACGCAGTCGGCCATCAAGGGTCAAACCATAAATTCCACCCAGAATGGTACCAACAGCCAGTGTCGAGTCGCCAGGGAGCAGGGTGGCACGATTGACATTGTTCTGTCGCAGCGCATCGTCGACCGCGGTGCGCAGTGGCGTGCAGCGAGTTCCGTCGTAGTCGTACAGACCATGCCACTGCGAACATAGGATGATGTGCCCTTGCCGGCCCGGCACAGCAGCCACAATGTGGTCGTCACCCACCTGGTCACGGCCGATGATGCGTACAAGTTTTCCTCCAGTTAGGTGATAGTAGTCACCCTCTTGCACTTGCATGTAGACCTCACCGTCCACCTGGTGCAGATACAGAGGCAGGTGCGAGGTGTCGTAGTGTGTGGTCACTTGATTGCCATCGTAGCTGAACCATCCGGCAAACGACTGAAAGTAGATGATACCATGCCGGTCGCGCACGATGTTCCATATCTCATCGTCGTGTCCTGCGTAGCCTTTGGGCCAGAGCGAGGTGTATTGCAGAATCCCATACTCGTCGCGTTCCATGTAACCGAAGTCCTGATAGGTGCCTACATATAGTCGGTCACCCACCATGAGCAGTGAGCGGGCTACAGCTCCGCCAGGCAGCTGGGTCAATGTCCAGGTGTAGCCGTCGAAGCACAACACCCCCTCGCCATTGCCAATGTACATCTCACCATTGTTGCCCTGGGCTAAATCCCAGTTCTGCAATGCGGCATGATAGTCGCCACGGCCATAGTTGTGCAGCACAGGCAGGAACTCCAGAGCACATGCGGGCAGCAAGTAGCACAGGGATAGGGAAATGAGAACGAAGCGGAAAAGTATACTTGTTTTATGCATGAATAGAAGGCGTTAGCTAACAGACTGCAAAGATAGTAAATTGTAGCCAGATGTGCAAATTCTGCTTCGTTTTTCAATCGTAGTGTTGTCGTAGTCAGTTTTTTTTGCCTTTTGCAAATCGGTCAGAATGATGTGATTAGGAGAGCGTGTAGTAGTAAAAACGTAGTGGTCAAATGGGCTGAAGTAGTGTTCTAGTAGCGCAAAATTTGGCTACCTCGGGCAGTAGGACTACTTTTGCATATACGAAGGACTAAGAAATCAATATTTATAAACCTCTAAAACAAAGCAATGGAAAGAAGAATCTTGACACTTTTGCTCGTGGTCATGTGTGCTATTGCAGGCGCGCAGGCACGTACAGTGAAAGGTACGGTCGTTGACCAGGTCAACGAACCCGTGATTGGTGCCACCATCAATGTCCTGGGCACGACCCTGTCGGGCGTGACCGACTTTGACGGCACCTTTGAGATTGCCAACGTGCCCGACGGCGCGACGCTCAAGTTCACCTACATCGGCATGCAGGCTGTCGAGATGACGGCCAGCGACAACATGATGGTGCAGATGGTCGACGATGTGCGCAACCTCGACGAGGTGGTTGTCATCGGCTATGGGTCGGCTCAGGCCAAGGACCTGACTGCGCCCATCTCAGTCGTGCGCGGTGAGGAACTGCTGGCAACACCATCGGCATCGCCCATGGCGGCTATGCAAGGCAAGGTGGCTGGTGTCAATGTTGTCAACAGTGGTACTCCTGGCGAGGGCCCCAAAGTGCAAATCCGCGGTAACGGATCGTTCACCGGTGGCAGCCCGCTCTATGTGGTCGATGGCATGTTCTATGACAACATCGACTTCCTCAATGCCAACGATATCGCCGACATGTCGGTGCTCAAGGATGCTTCGGCAGCTGCAATCTATGGTGTTCGTGCAGCCAATGGCGTGGTGCTCATCACCACCAAGCACGGCAACAAGAATCAGCCTGCCAAAATCACCTACAATGGATACTATGGCATCCAGAAGGCCACCAATGTGCTGAAGATGGCCAATTCCAGCGAGTATGCCACCATGCTGCTTGAGGCAAACTATGACGCCTACGTATCGACCATGAAGGCATCGATCGACAACTATGGCGGCAGCTATGCCAGCAGCGACTTCCACCAGTGGACTTATGGCAGCGATACCGACTGGTATGGCGAGCTCTTGCGCACAGCAAGCATCACCGACCACAGCCTGAGCATCACCGGTGGTGGCGAGAAAGCTACCTACTCGCTGGGCATCAACTACATGCAGCAAGATGGTGTCATGGATGTGGACAACTACTACAAGCGCCTCAACTTCCGCGCTGCCATCGACTACGAGGCAACCAGCTGGCTCAAGGTCGGCTTCAATGGCATCTTCTCTAAGGGACGCCAGCGCACTCCTAACAATGCTGCATGGCAGCAAGCATTCAACGCCCCGGGCATCTATCCAGTCATGGACGAGACCAACTCCGCAACCTTCCCCACTCACTATGGCTCGCCTGAGAGTGTGGGATTCACCAACAACTTCTACAACCCGGTCGCAACGGCCAACTATCAGAACAGCCGCAACGACATCAACAAGTATCTGACCAACTTCTACGCACAGATCACATTCATTCCCAGCAAGCTGAACTTCCGCACCAGCTATGCCTATGACTACTCGGCCATCCACAATCGTACCTATATGCCCGAGTACTATGTGAGCAGCAACCAGCGCAACGACAAGTCGTGGGTCAGCAAGAGCGAGTCGACCTACAACAACTGGATTTGGGACAACGTGCTGACCTATAAGGACAGCTTCGGTGACCACAATCTGGGCATCATGCTCGGACACTCGCTGCGTGAGGACAAGTATAGCTACCTCTACGGCATCGGATACGGCATCGTCGATGGTGACGACGCCTACAAGTACATCAGCATCAGCTCTGATAGCGACAGCCGCCGCGCTAGCGATGGTGGCACGCGCTATCGCAGCAACAGCTACTTCGGACGCATCAACTACGACTACATGGGCAAGTACCTGTTGATGTTCACCTTCCGTGCCGATGGTACGAGCAAGTATCAGGAGACATGGGGATACTATCCCTCGGTGGGCGCTGCATGGGTGATGTCGCGTGAGGATTTCATGTCCGACCAGCACGTGTTCGACTACCTCAAGTGGCGTGCCAGCTGGGGCCGTCTGGGCAACAACGCTGTCCCGGCAAGCGACGGTTTCCGTTCGGTATCGACAGGCGTGGGTGCCTCGGGTGTCTATGGCAATGCCACCATCGCCGGTTTCCAGAACAACAGCTACTTCACCAACCTCAAGTGGGAGGTGGTCGACGAGACCAACGTCGGTGTCGAGTTTGCAACGCTGCGCAACCGCTTGAGTGTCGACGTTGACTGGTTCTACCGCATGACTCGCAAGGCTGTCATCGCACCGCGTCTGCCCTTCGAGAATGGTACATTGCTGCAGAACATCGGCAAGATTCTCAACACCGGTGTCGATGTGAGCATCAACTGGGCCGACCGCATCGGCAACGACTTCAAGTATAATATCGGTGCTAACTTCTCTTACCTCAAGAACGAGGTCAAGAGCCTGTCGGGTAACCCCTATATCGCTGGTGGCAAGACCTATCAGTTCGTAGGCAAGGAGATGAACTCGTTCTACGGCTATGTCGTCGACGGCATCTACCAGACAGCCGAGGAGTGCGCCAACGACCGCACTGCCGTGGCCAACGGACTGCAGCCTGGCGACTTCAAGTATAAGGACTTGAATGGCGACGGCATCGTCGATGGCGAGGACCGCACCACGCTGGGCTCTTATCTGCCCAACTTCATCTATAGCCTGAACCTGGGCTTCCAGTGGAAAGGCTTGGACTTCGCCCTCACCACCTATGGCAACGCCGGCGCACAGATGTACAATCGCAAGCGTGCACTGCGTTACGCTCAGAGCAACTATAACTTCGACCACGACCAGGTGGCCAACCGTTGGACTGGTGCCGGCTCGACCAATACCTATCCCTCGGCCGAGGCATGGGTGCGCACATGGAATGTCAGCGACCAGCGTGTCAACTCGTTCTTTGTCGAGGACGCTGACTTCTTCCGCATCCAGAACATCACCCTGGGCTACACCTTCAAGAACATCAAGATGGGCTCTTACACCCTGCCGTCGTTGCGACTGAGTGCCACGGCCGACCGTCCGCTCACCCTCTTCAAGGCCAACAGCTTCACTCCCGAGCTCAGCGATGCCGAAGGCTGGGACACCGAGGTCTATCCGCTCACTGCTACCTACACCTTCGGGGTGACCATCGATTTCTAAAACAAGAAGTTATGTAGTTAAGAAGTTAAGTAGTTAAGGCATGACCAAATGAGGCTAAACGGCCCGCAGGCAATCGTCTTAATTCCATTTAACTCCCTAACTCCCTTTAACTACACAATAAAAATTTTCATAAAAACAACGACAATGAAATTTCTGAAACATATCATGATGGCAGGGTTGCTGATGGTGGCCGCCACCTCGTGCAACGACTGGATGGATATCCTGCCCGAGAACACCCTGCCCGAGTCGGATGTCGACTACACCAAGACAAGCGACATGTATATGCCCGTGTCGGGAGTCTATGCCAAACTGCGCACCGGTGGCATGCACTGGGTCATCTGGCCGCTGAGCATTGTCCGCGACGGTGACGTCTGGAGTGGACGTGTCGATGACCAAGGTCTGCTGGTCGACTTCGGCAATCTCAAGTATGACAACTCGTTCTGGGGACTCAACGAGATGTGGAACCAGTACTACGGCATGGTCAAGGTGGCCAACGGCGCACTCGAGTCGCTCGACCAGTATGCGGCACACATCACCACTGATGCCGATCGCGCAACCTATCGTGCCTACTGCGGCGAGGTGCGCATCCTGCGTGCTTACGCTTACTATCGCCTCAGCCAAGCCTTTGGCGATGTGACCATCTTGCGCAACAACAGTCAGAGCGACCTCACACGCTCGACACGCGACGCCGTTGAGCGCTATATGCTCGAAGATTTGCAGTATGCCATCGACAACTGCCCCAAGGTGCGCCCCAACGAGGCTACTCACTATGGCGCAGCGACGGCCTATACCGCCGAGTTGCTGGCCGCTAAGATCCGCCTGAACCGTGGCGAATGGGCCGAGGCCGAGGCGTTGACCAACGACATCATCTCGAGCAATAAGTTTGAGTTGTATGGCGACTTCTACAACCTGTTCAAGATTCCCGGCAAGATGTGCAACGAGAGTCTGCTCGAGTGCCAGTGCACCGACTTCGGTCAGGGCAGCGGCGACATGGTCGACGCCGACCAGTGGTTTGTCTTCCAGGGACCGGGTAATCTGGGTGGATGGAACTTTGTTGGCATCACCGACAAGTTCATCAACTGGGCTGAGGGACGAGGCGAAACCATTCGTCTTGAGACTTCGGTGCTGCGTGGAGGAACGACCACACGCGACGGTGACTTCATCAACGAGATGGGCAACGTCAACAACACCAACACTTGGAACGGAAAGGCTTACACTCCCACCAACCAGTTGACTGAGGGACGAACCAAGTATGGCTCGAACAACAACATCCGCATCTTCCGCTATGCCGAGGTGCTGCTCATCAACGCCGAGGCCAAGGTGCGCCAGGGCAAGAGTGGTGACCAACCCTTCAACCTGGTACGCACACGTGCCCAGATGCCCACGCTGACCAACGTCACTGTCGACCAGATCCTGGACGAGCGCCGCATGGAACTCGTGTGCGAGTGGGGTGAGCGCTACAACGACCTGTGCCGTACGGGCAAGGCTGCTACTGAGCTCACCGGCTGGAGCGAGGCTGTCCGCTACTATCCCGTCCCGCTGTCGCAGCTCCAGACGGTCCCCACGCTGGCCAACGAGCCTCTCAACTAAAAGATTGAAATCATACGCTCTTCATTTAACCGCAGGCAGGGTGATACCACCCGTGGCATCACCCTGCCTTTTTTTCACTAACTGATTGATGAAAACCTTCCTTGCCATCCTGGCAACAGTGCTGACGTGTGCCGCAAGTGCCACAACCGACTCGGTGCGCGTGGTGCATGGGCAGGTCAGCGACTACTACATCCCCGTCGTCACGCAGTATGATGTCACGGGACAGGTCACCGATGCACAAGGCCGGCCCATTGAGGGCGCCACGGTCATGTGGCTCCATAGCCCGGCACACTGCAACACCGATGCCCAGGGCCGTTACACCCTGGTTGGCACCGATGGCGACACACACTTGTGCGTCCACTATCCGGGCAAGGAGATGACTACGGTCACACGCAGGTCTAGTGAGCACACAGTCGACGTGGTGCTGCACGACAAGACCTCGGCCAGCATAGCCCAGCCGCGACAGGCTGCACAGGTCACGCCTTGGTACGATCCGCGCCACCCAGTCACTACAACCTACTGCAATCCGCTCAACATCAGCTACAACTACGAGCCTTGGAACAACAACACCCGTCAAGGGGGCTCGTTCCGATCGTCGGCCGACCCCATGGCACTCACCTATCAGGGCCAATACCTTCTGTTCTCGACCAACCAGGGTGGATTTCACCGCTCGGCCAACCTCAGTGACTGGGACTTTGTCACTGCGTCGTTCCAGCGGCATCCTGCCGATGACGACGAGTGTGCCCCGGCAGCTTGGGTGGTGGGCGACACACTGTTCTACACCGGCTCGACCTACGAGGGACTGCCCATCTGGTACACTACCGACCCCTATGCAGGCCGTTGGCGACGGGCGGTCGAACGCAACACCCTGCCCACATGGGACCCGCACGTCTTTCTCGACGACGATGGCAACCTCTATGAGTACTATGGGTCGAGCAACGAATATCCCATCAAGGGCGTGCAAATCAGCCGCCAAGACTTCACACCCATCAGTCGCATTCATGACCTGGTGCTCCTGCATCCCGACCGTCATGGCTGGGAGCGCTTCGGCATGAACAACGACGATGAGGTGACACTCAAGCCCTTCACCGAGGGCGCATTCATGACCAAGCACAACGGCCGCTATTATCTGCAGTATGGTGCGCCGGGCACCGAGTTCAAGACCTATGCCGACGGCGTCTATGTCGCTGATCATCCGCTGGGGCCGTTCACCTATCAGCGACACAACCCCATGAGCTACAAGCCCGGAGGATTTGTGCAGGGAGTAGGGCACGGAGGTACCTTTGCTGACAACAAAGGCAACTACTGGCATGTGGGCACCTGCATGCTATCGCTCAAGTACAAGTTTGAACGCCGCATCGGCCTATATCCGACGGCCTTTGATGCCGATGGCGTGATGCACTGCAACACGGCCTTTGGCGACTATCCCTGCTGGAATGCCGACCGCGACATCAAGGACCCCGCCGACCGTTTTACCGGCTGGATGCTTTTGAGCTATCATAAGCCGGTCACTGTCTCGAGCACCGACAGCACACTCACAGCCGCCAGCATCACCGACGAGAACTTGCGCACATTCTGGAGTGCGGCAAGCGGCAGTGCCGACGAGTGGGTGCAGCTCGACCTGGGCGAGGTCAAGACGGTGCGTGCCCTGCAACTCAACTACTACGACCACCACACGGTGCAGCACAACCGGGCCAACGACATCTACTATCAGTACCGCGTGCTGGCCAGCGACGATGGTCGCCAGTGGACACTGGTGGTCGACAAGAGCGATAACGACCGCGACGTGCCGCACGACTATGTCGAGCTGCGGCAGCCTCTGCGGGCACGCTATCTGCGCGTCGAGAACCTGCACATGCCATCAGGGGGCAACTTCTGCTTGAGTGGCCTACGCGTCTTCGGTCTGGCCGACGGACCGCGCCCGGCACCAGTCAAGCGCTTCACCATCAAGCGCGACAAGGCCGACCCACGCAACGCCATGCTCAGCTGGACTCCAGTCGATGGGGCCTATGGCTACAACATCTACTATGGTACAGCCCCCGACAAGCTCTACAACTGCATCACGGTCAACGGCAGCACGTGCTATGACCTGCGCGGCCTGGATCTGGGCACCGACTATCACTTCGCCATCCAGGCCCTGTCTGAGACCGGAACCTCGAGGATAGTTAAAAGTTTATAGTTAAAAGTTTATAGTTAATAGTTTTCCGTTCAGCATGTCGGTGTGTTCCGAGACACAGTCTCAGACACCCGAGCAAATGACTACAACAATGAAGACATCCCTTCTACTCGTGGCCCTGATGGCCATGCTCAGCTGCAAGAGCAGCACTGGCACCGTGGTCGACGAGCCTGTCCCACCGCCAGCCACCGAGTCGCGTCCGGCAACCTTTGCCAGCGATGATGCTATGCTCGACTATATCCAGCGCGTCCACTTCAACTACATGTGGGACGGCGCCGAGCCCATCTCGGGCTTGGCGCGGGAGCGCATTCACCTGGACGGCGACTACCCCGAGCACGATCAGGACGTGGTCACCACTGGCGGCAGCGGATTTGGCATCGCCGGACTCATCGTGGCCATGGAGCGCGGCTTCATCACGCGCGGCCAGGGCATCGAGCGGCTCACACGCATCGTGGGCTGGCTCGAGCGTGCCGACCGTTTTCATGGTGTGTGGCCGCACTGGCTCTACGGCCCATCGGGCCGCGTCAAGCCCTTCGGGCAGAAGGACAATGGTGGCGACCTGGTCGAGAGCTGTTTCTTGATGCAAGGCCTGCTATGCGCGAGGCAGTACCTGAACTGTGACACCGAGCAGGAGCGCGGTTTGGTAGCCCGCATCAATGCCCTGTGGCAAGCCATGGAGTTCGACTGGTACACCCGCGGCGGCCAGGATGTCATCTACTGGCACTGGTCCCCCGACTATGGCTGGGAGATGAACTTCCCCCTGGAAGGCTACAACGAGTGCATGATTGTCTACATCCTGGCTGCGGCGTCGCCCACACACAGCGTGCCTGCCTCATGCTACCACAAGGGCTGGGCACGGTCGGGAGGCATACGCAGCGACGCTGCGCCATACGATTGCCCCCTACAGGTCAAGCACAATGGTGCAGAGACCACGGGAGGGCCCCTCTTCTGGGCACATTACAGCTGGATTGGCCTGGATCCGCGAGGGCTCACCGACCAGTATGCCGACTACTGGCAGGTGGTGCGTAATCATGCCTTGAGCAACTACCGCTACTGCGTGGCCAACCCCAAGAATCATCGCGGCTATGGCCCCGACTGCTGGGGACTCACGGCCAGCTACTCCACAGTGGGGTATGCGGCACACGCACCCAACAACGACTTGGGCGTGATTACCCCCACTGCCGCCCTGTCGTCGATGCCTTACACACCGGCCGAGTCGATGGCGGCACTCAAGGGATTCTATGCTCGTGGCGAGAGCATCTGGGGCAAGTATGGCTTCTACGACGCGTTTAGCCCTGTCTCAGGCTGGACACAGCCGCGTTATTTGGCCATCGACCAGTGCACCATCGCCCCGATGATTGAGAACTACCGCACGGGACTGCTTTGGCGACTGTTCATGAGCTGCCCCGAGGTGCAGCAAGGACTGCAGAAGCTGGGCTTTTCAAGTAATTTATAATTCATATTATAATTTATAGTTGATAATATAGTTTATAAAAGAGGTTGATTCTTATTTTTAATATTCAATATTCAATTCTCAATTCATGATGAAACGACTCTTCACCTTGTGCATTGTGCATTGTGCATTGTGCATCTGTTTAGCTCAGGGCGTGGACCATGCCCGAATGAACCAGTTTGTCGACCAACTCATGGCGCAGATGACCCTGCAGGAGAAGCTGGGTCAGCTCAACCTGCCTGTCACGGGCGACATCATCACCGGAACTGCCGTCAGCGGCAATGTCGTGGACCAGATCAAGGCCGGAAAGGTGGGAGGACTCTTCAACATGAAGGGTGTCAAGAACATCCGCCAGCTGCAAGAGGTGGCCGTCAAACAGAGCCGCCTGGGCATCCCGCTGATCTTTGGCATGGATGTGATTCATGGCTATGAGACGGTGTTCCCCATTCCGCTGGCCCTGTCGATGAGCTGGGACATGGAGGCCATACGCAACTCGGCACGCATTGCTGCTCTTGAGGCGACGGCCGACGGCATCTGCTGGACGTTCAGCCCCATGGTGGACGTGTGTCGCGAGCCTCGCTGGGGGCGCATGAGCGAGGGCAATGGTGAGGACCCCTTCCTGGGTTCGGCCATCTGCCGCGCCATGGTTGAGGGTTACCAAGGCAGCGACCTGGCCGACAAGGCCACGATGATGTCGTGTGTCAAACACTTCGCACTCTATGGCGCGCCTGAGGCTGGCCGCGACTATAACACGGTGGACATGAGCCGTGTGCGCATGTTCAACGAGTATTTCCCGCCCTACAAGGCCGGTGTCGAGGCAGGAGCGGGCAGCTTTATGACCTCGTTCAACACCATCGACTATATCCCGGCCACGGGCAACCGCTGGCTCATGACCGAGGTGCTGCGCGACCGTTGGGGATTTGACGGATTTGTCGTCACCGACTACACCGCCATCAGCGAGATGATCAATCATGGCATGGGCGACCTCCAGACGGTCTCGGCACTGGCGCTGATCGCTGGCACCGACATGGATATGGTGGCCGAGGGATTTCTGGGCACACTCGAGAAGTCATTGGATGAGGGAAAAGTCAACATGGCAGCCATCGACCAGGCTTGCCGTCGCATCCTTGAGGCCAAGTATAAGCTGGGACTGTTTGACGACCCCTACCGCTACCTCGACGACAAGCGGGCCAGTAAGGAGATCTTCACGGCCCAGCACCGTGCAGCAGCTCGCCAGCTGGCCACCGAGACCTTTGTCTTGCTGCAGAACCAGGGCAACATCCTGCCCCTGAAGCGAGCAGGCAAGATTGCCCTGGTGGGGCCGCTGGCCAACACCCGTGCCAACATGCCCGGCACCTGGAGTGTGGCGGCTACCAGCGACCGCTACAGCACCCTGCTCGAGGCCATGCAGCGCGCCACCAAGGGCAAGGCCGAGGTGATGTATGCCAAGGGATGCAATGTGTGCTATGATGCCGAGCTTGAGAAGAACTCCACCATGTTTGGCCGCGAGATGCGCGACAATCGCGACCCCAAGGTCATGCGCGATGAGGCGGTGGCCATGGCACAGCAGTGCGATGTCATCGTGGCTGCTATGGGCGAGCCCAGTGAGATGTCGGGCGAGAGCAGTTCGCGCAGCCAGCTCACCATCCTCGATGCCCAACGCGACCTGCTCGAGGCGCTCAAGGCCACGGGCAAGCCGATTGTGCTGCTCAACTTCAGTGGCCGCGCAACGGTCATGAATTGGGAGGTAGAGAACATTCCCGCCATCCTCAATGTGTGGTTCGGAGGCAGCGAGGCTGCCGATGCCATCTGCGATGTGGTCTTCGGCGATGTGTCGCCCAGCGGCAAACTCACCGTCACCATGCCTCGCAACGAGGGACAGGTGCCCATCTACTACAACCACCTCAACACTGGTCGTCCCAACCCCAAGTGGTTCACCAAGTTCACCACCAACTACCTGGACGTGCCCAATGATCCGCTGTTCCCCTTCGGTTACGGGTTGAGCTACACAACGTTCAACTATGGCGCACTCACACTCAGTGGCAACACCCTGAGCCGCAACACTCTGGATGGTGACAACCAGCTCACCGCCACCGTCACGGTCACCAACACCGGCAGCCGTGCCGCCAGCGAGGTCGTCCAACTCTACATCCGCGACATGGTGGGCTCCATTGCCCGTCCTGTGAAGGAGCTCAAGGGCTTTGAGCGCATCACCCTCCAGCCCGGTGAGAGCCGCAAGGTCACCTTTACCGTCGATGCCGAATTGCTCAAGTTCTATAATGCCGATCTCGTCTACGATTGCGAGCCTGGAGAGTTCCAGCTCATGGTGGGTCCCGACAGCCGCAATGTCCAGACGCAGACCTTCACCCTGAAGTGATGTTTTCAGCTTTTTGCCTTTAGCCATTTATTATCACACAGAATACACAGAATAATATTATCTTTCC
>DEKO01000127.1 GCA_002353885.1 Porphyromonadaceae bacterium UBA2720 | reverse complement strand
AAAACAACTCAAACAACTTACTCAATCCTAATTCTTTATTATTATAATTTGTTTCAGTTGTTTAAGTTGTTTTCTTTTATTGTCTGCTAGATTTGCGTGAGATTTTGCTGCCGTTTTTTAATTAGTTTCCAAGAAAATATCAAATCATTTCATTTTTTCGGTAAAAATCACTAATTTTGCCCTTTCATCTGATATTCTCATGTTGGTCAAACGATGAAAGGTATTGCAACATCTTCCCATCAGCGCAACATCAGCAACAAGCTCACCATGCTGAGCTTGCTGTTGTTGGCGGCTTTAACCATGTCTGCCCAGAAGACTCCGCCGCAGGTGCGGCACTCGCATGTCGGCGAGATAGTCACGGCCCAAGGCGGCGTGCTCACCATCACCTGTGTGGGCAAGAAGCAGAACTTTGACTATCGCGACGCCGCCACACTCGATGCCGACATCAATTCGCCCAAGAGCGTCAACTTTCATCCCGACGGCTCGAAGTACTATGTCAACTCGCTTGAAGGTTGTGCCACTGTGGTCTATGACCGCAAGACGGGCCGCAAGCTCAAGGTCATCAGCCACCGCCACGACAGAGGTGAGGGGCCATTATGGAACACGCCCAGCGGCATCTATCGTTTCACACACTACCCCGACGGGTCCAGCCGCCCCTTCGGCGGCAAGCCTGTCGAGGCCACCTTCTCGCACGGAGGACGCTATCTGTGGGTGCCCTACTACCGCCGCACATTTGACCTCAACGCTCAAGATCCCAGTGCCATTGCCATCATCGACACCCGTGTCGACTCGATCGTGCGCATGATGGAAACCGGCCCGCTGCCCAAGATGGTGGCTTGCAACCATTCAGGCTCACGCATCGCTGTCACCCACTGGGGCAACAACACCGTCGGCCTCATCGACATCACCAGCGACGACCCCAAGCAGTGGCATCA
Source organism: Porphyromonadaceae bacterium UBA2720 (assembly GCA_002353885.1). Lineage (GTDB taxonomy): Bacteria > Bacteroidota > Bacteroidia > Bacteroidales > Muribaculaceae > Sodaliphilus. The sequence continues at coordinate 3,590 of DEKO01000127.1, read as the reverse complement.
CTTGCCCTATGTCGTGATTGGACAAGAACTCAAGCTCGACTTCAGCCTCACCGAGAGCGTTGACCGCGATAAGCACAGCGGGCAACTGCTACGCGGCACCGTCTTCACCCCCGATGACCGCTATCTGCTGGTGGGTTGCATGGGCGGTGGCGGCGGCATTGCCGTCATCGACATGAAGCCGCAACCACACTACGTGGGCCGCATTGGCAACATCTACAATGCCCGTCACCTCATCATCAGCGGCAACTATCTCTATGCCAGCATCAATGTCACCGGTGTGGTGCAACGCGTTCCACTCGACTCGGTCATCCAGGCCATCGCCCACCGACAGGGCACAAACATTAGCCTGGGCCACTGGCAGACCGCCAGAGTTGGGGCCGGGGCACGCACCATCGAGGCTTCACCCAGCGGGCGATATGTGTTCGCCGCCTGCAACCTTGCCAGTGCGCTCTATGTCGTCGACACCGAACACATGCAGACCATTGCCCAGATTCCCGTCGACTCCTACCCCGTGGGACTCGACATCAGCCAGGACGGTCGATTTGTCATCGTCACCTCGCAGGGCCGCCAGCACCAGGGCGGCAATGCGGTCAACCTCTATCGTGTGGACTATGCCGACACGCTCGAGACGCAGGCCTATCAGACAATGCACAACGCTGGGCGCACAACGCACACCGACAGTGTCAGTTCCCCCCTACCCACAATCACGGGTGAGAACACCCGTGGCTGGTGGCAGTGGCTCTGCGACCACGCTGCCGTGGCTGGCACACTCGCCTGTTTGGCATTGCTCCTGCTCATCGGTTGGCTACATCTCCGCCGCTTTAAGCAGTAAGCTATAAGCAGTAAGCACACCTCATGGGTTAAGAGCTTAGAACTAACAACTAATTGTAGTATGAAAAAAATCCTGCTTTTTCTCATCTGTATGATGGGTGTCGCCTCAAGCTATGCCCAGGCCGCAAGCGACTATCTCGACTTCCTGTACGAGGGCATGCCTTTGCCCGACCGCACCGATTACAGCCGCGACTTCTACGAGCGCAATGTTTCCTTGTCGCTCGAGGCCCGGCGCGACATGCCATGGGGTGCATCAGTGCCTGAGCGCGAGTTCCGGCACTTTGTGGTGCCCGTGCGTGTCAACAACGAGCACCTCGACAACAGCCGCGAGGTGTTCTACCATGAGCTCAAGCCGCGTGTCGAGGGGTTGAGCATGAGCGATGCCGCCCTCGAGGTCAACCACTGGTGCCACGAGCATGTGACCTATCGCCCCAGCGACGCCCGCACCAGCAGCCCACTGGCCACAGTGCGCACCGCCTATGGCCGTTGTGGCGAGGAGTCGACCCTGCTGGTAGCCGCGCTGCGCTCGGTGGGCATCCCGGCCCGCCAGGTCTACACGCCCCGTTGGGCACACACCGACGACAATCATGCCTGGGTCGAAGCTTGGGTCGACGGGGCTTGGCACTTCATGGGCGCCTGCGAGCCCGAGCCAGTGCTTGACCTGGGCTGGTTCAACGAGAGTGCCAGCCGCGCCATGCTCATGCACACCAAGGTCTTCGGCCGCTATGACGGACCGGAGGAGGTCGTGCTCGAGAGCCCGAACTACACGGAAGTTAACCTCATCGACAATTACTCCACCACCGCCCGGGCCGATTTCCGGGTGGTCGATGCCGACGGCAAGCCCGTGGANNGAGGTGGTGAGCCAGACCGATTGCTACACCGAGATCAATGTCACCGGCAATTATGCCCCCACTGCACGCATCGATGTCTCCGTGCTCGATGAGCACGGCCGACCCGCCAGTGGGGCACTGGTCGAGTTCAAGCTATATAACTACGCCGAGTTCTACACAGTGGCCATGAAGGCCGCCGACAGTNNACAAGGCGTGCAGAAAGGTAGCACGCTTCGACTCCGTCCCCAGCATGCCATGAAGGCCGCCGACAGCCATGGCAAGACTTACCTCACCTCGGGCCTGGGCGACCTGCTGGTGTGGGCCTCGCGTGACGGACAGATGGCAGTCAAGCAAGTCTCGGTGGGACGTGACAAGAGTGTCACCCTGCGTCTGGGCACCGATGCGCTGCCCGAAGCCATACGCTACGACATCACCCCACCCCGTGCCAGCGGTCAGCCGCCCGTGGTGACCGATGCCCAGCGCCAAGCGAACAACCACCGATTGGCGGTGGAGGACAGCATCCGGCATGCCTACGAGGCCACAATGCCCGTCGAGGCCTGGCGCGGCAACCACCGCACCATCCAGCAATTCCTCGATGAGGCCCCCAATCGGCTGATGGCCGAGCGGCTGCTCACCGTCATCTCGGCCAAGGACCTGCGCGATATCGAGCTCGATGTACTCAAGGACAACCAGGTGAGCCGCGTCGACACCACCGACATCTATCTGCGTTATGTGCTCAATCCACGCGTCGAGGACGAGTGGCTCACGCCCTACAAAGCCCCGTTGCGCAAGCAGTTGGCTGGCATCAAGAGTCCCGATCGGCTCGTGCAGTGGTTCGACAAGCGCATCACGGTCGACCCCGAGTGGCGATCGCAGGAAGGGCATCTGCACAGCAGCAACCCACAACACCTGCGCATGCAGCCACTGAGCGTGTTGCGCGAGGGCCGCACCGACGAGCTGGGACGCAAGATCTTCTTCGTTGCAGCGGCTCGCAGCCTAGGTTGGCCGGCACGCATCAACGAGGTGGACGGCCGTCTGCAGTACTACCAGAAGGGCCAGTGGCATGATGTCAGCTTCGACAAGAAGCAAGCCACCAAGGGCAGCGCTGTGACCAAGGGCGTCGAGCTCACTTACAACAACCCATCGCCGTATGTCGATGATCCCAAGTACTATATCCACTTTACGCTGAGCCGCATCGTTGATGGCCGGGCACAGCTATTGACCTATCCCGAAGAGGCCACTTGGGCAGGCGACTTCAAGCAGGGTGTGCAGCTCGAGCCGGGCGACTACCTGCTCACCACTGGCACACGCATGGCCAGCGGCAAGGTGCTGGCGCACCTCAACCGCTTCACCATCGACAAGTATGACAAATCACTGGGACTGCAACTGCTGTGCGATGACGAAGACTTGCAAGTCATCGGCAGTCTCAACGCTGAGGACATCTATCACGATCTGGCCACCGGCGAAGACCGCAGTCTGCTCTCGACCGTCGGGCGCGGCTATTATGTCGTGGCCATCGTGGCCCCCAACCACGAGCCCACCAATCACACCCTGCGTGACATCGGCGCATACAAGGCTGAGTTTGAGCAGTGGGGCCGCAAGATAGTGCTGCTATTTGAGAATGACGATGCAGCCCGCCGATTCAACCACACCGAGTTTGACCAGCTTCCCTCGACGGTGGTGTGGGGCGTGGACCGTGACGGCAAGATACTGAACGAGATACGCCAGCAGATGAAGTTGACCAGCAACGCTCTGCCTGTGTTTGTGGTGTGCGACTCGTTCAACCGCGTAGTTCACGTGCAGCAGGGCTACACGATCGGTTTGGGCGAGCAGTTGCTCAAGACCATCAAGAAGCTATGACCCTTGTCATGATTTTTATTAATCAAGAATTATAGGAATTTTCTTATTCGCGTCATTGGATAATCTTGG
>DEKO01000138.1:4196-9647 GCA_002353885.1 Porphyromonadaceae bacterium UBA2720 | reverse complement strand
TGCACAAGATTTGTACACCCCCCCTTAGGGGGGCTTGGGGGGACCGGCCCGCTATTGATCAGCGCCCATGGGTGAGAGCTGGGCTTTGTCAACTGACGGTGACCACACGCTGCGCCAGGGAACTTGAGGCTGGTCGCTGCTAAACTCGAATGGCAGCCAGATGTATCGCGACGTGATCAGGTCATGCTTGTTCCATCGGTCAAACATCATCACATATCGGTCGGTGCCGGCAATGGGCAGGACAAACGTGCTCTGGCCATAGAAAGTCTTGTCGGCGTCCTTACCGCGGCAGGGATTGCCCAGCGAGGTGTAGGGGCCCATCACATGGTCGGCAACGGCCAAGTCAGCCTCGTTGGGGTCCCACCCGGTGCAGCCCGAGGTCACCAGATAGTATTTGTCCTGTCGCTTGAAGATGGCTGGAGCCTCGCGGTATTGCTTGACAAAGTTGCGCGTATACACGCTCGTCGTGCGCAGATAGTCGGGCGAGAGCAGGGTGATGTGCAGCGTGGCATTGTCCTCGGACGAGTAGATGAGGTAGGCTTGCTGGTCATCGTCCTTGTACAGTGTCAAGTCACGGCAAATCTGGTCGTTGGGCTTGATTGCGCCCAAGAATCTGAACTTTCCGGTGGGCGAGTCGCTCACAGCCACACCCGCCATGGCCTTGCCATAGTTGTGGTTGTCGATGTGCATCCACATCACAAACTGTCGTGTCTGTTCGTTATAGACCACCTTGGGCCGCTCGATGACCATCGTCGGGTGGATGTCGCTGTGTGTGTCGACGGTGTCGGGCTCGAGCACAATGCCCTCGAACGTCCAGTTGCACAGGTCGCGCGACGAGTAGCACGACACGCCGCCAGCCTCGGTGCGGTAGCAGTCCCACCCCACACCTGGTGAGCGGTAGGTGAACTCGCCCTTGTACTCGCCATACCAGTAGTAAGTGCCGTTGTGAAACATCACTCCACCGCCATGGGCGTTGATGGGTTGGCTGTGTGTGTCGAGCCACTCAATGCCCGGGAAGATCGTTCCATTGTTCTGTGCCTGGGCATGGCCGAAGCCCATGACCAGGAGTGCTAACGCTGCTTTGATGATGCTTGTCACATTCATAGCTTGTTGTCATTATTGTCGTTGTCGTTGTTGCGGGTTTCTTCGCGCTGTCGGCGCTGTTGTTTCTCAAACTCCTTGGGGGTCATGCCAAACTGCTTCTGGAACAGCTTGATGAAGTAGCTGGGCGAGTTGATGCCCACCATGTAGCACACTTCGCCCACCCGGTAGCTGCCCTCGGCAATGAGCTCGGATGCTTTTTTCAGTCGCACCATCTTGATGAAGTCGGTGGGCGATGTGTCGCTGATGGCCTTGATTTTGCGGTGCAGGCTCGAGCGGCTCATGCACACCAGCTCGGCCAGCATCTCCACGCCGAAGTTGGTGTCGTCGATGTTGTCCTCGATGACTTGCACAATCTTGTCCATCAGCTGCTCGTCGGCCTTGCTCATGCCCAGTGTCTGCGTGGGCACAAAGGGCTTGCGCATGAAGGCGTCCATGCCGCGCCTGCGGTTCTCAAAGATGCTGGTGATTTGTGCCACCAGATACTTGTAGGCAAAGGGTTTTTCGATATATGCATCGGCCCCCATCTGCAGTCCCTGCACCTTGCTGTCGAGGTCGTTCTTGGCCGTGAGCAGGATCACGGGTATGTGGCTGAGCTCAATGTCCTCCTTGATGTGCCGGCACAGTTCCAGTCCGTCCATCTCGGGCATCATGATGTCGCTCAGCACCAGGTCGACGTTCTTCTCCTTGAGCAGTGCCAGTGCCTGGCGGCCGTTGAGTGCGGTCTCGACGGCATAGGTGTGCCGCAGCTTGTCGGCCACAAAGTTCAGCATCTGCTCATTGTCCTCGACCAGCAAGATCACCGCCGATTGCAGTCGTTCGGGAACCAGGTCATCGTCGTCGGTGAGCATGGGTTCGCCATCAGGTGCTATGGGTTCGGTTTTGGGCTCGGGCAGCGGCAGTTGCAGCTCAAACCGGTTGAGCCCCTCATGCTCGCTGTAGCTGAGCGTGCCGTGCAGCATCTCGGCCAGCGAGCGTGCCAGATACAGGCCGATGCCCGAACTTGACGGGGCATTGGCGTTCTTCTGCAGCTGGTAGAAGGGGTCATAAATCTTCTCACGTGCCTCCTCGGGTATCGTCTGGCCGTCGTTGTCAAAGGCCACCGTCACCTTGCCGTCGTCATCGCTCAGGTGGATGGCGATGGTGTGCTCGCTATACTTCACTGCGTTGCTGAACAGGTTGTTCAGCACCTTGATGAGTGCATTGCGGTCGGCACTGACGTGGATGTCGTGTTCGGGGCCATGGAGTGTGATGTCGCGATGCGATGCAGCAGGCATCTCGCTGAACTTGCGCACCCACTCACGCAGCAGGCTCGACAGGTTGACCGACACAAAGTGCATCTCCATCTTGTTGCTGTCCATCTTGCGGAAGTCCAGCAGCTGGTTGATCAGATTCATCAGGTCGCTCGTGTTGCGGCTCATCGTGCCCAGGTTGCGCTTGATCTCGGGGTCGGCGATGTCCATCTCGAGCAGGTTCTCAAGCGGCCCGTTGATGAGCGTGAGCGGTGTGCGAATCTCGTGTGCGATGCTGGTGAAGAAGTCTATCTTGTTCTGATAGAGCTCTCGCTCCTTCTCGGCCTCAAACAGCCGCTGCGCCTCGCGCGCTTGCGCGGCAGTGCGACGCCTGTAGAGGTTGAACACCCACCACACCAGTGCCGTGATGGCTGCCAGATAGGTGAGATAGGCCCAGATGGTCTTCCACCATGGCGGCAGCACCACAATCTCGAGTGTAGCCTCTTGCTCGCACCACACTCCATCGCTGTTGGCTCCCCTGACGTGAAACACATATCGGCCGGGACTCAGGTTGGCATAGGACACGCTTTGGTTGCCCTCGGTGTAGACCCAGTCGCGGTCAACGCCGTCCATCTTGTAGGCATACTGGTTGGCCGACGGCATGACATAGCTCAGTGCGGCATACTCCAGGGCGATGCTCGACTGGTCGTGCCGCAGGGTGATGCGGCGTGTGGCCAGCAGGCTCTGCGCCAGTGGCGAGCCCTCCTCGCCTGGCACGGCCTCGGTGTTGTTGATCAGGAACCGGGTGATGTAGACCGGCGGGGCATATTGGTTCTTGTTGTCATAGTAAGGGTTGAACGAGACCAGACCCTCGCTGCTGCCAAAGTAGAAGATTCCCTCTTGTGTGCTCAGCGCCGACTTGTAGTTGAACTGGTTGCCGGGCAGGCCATGGCTGGTGGTGTAGACCTGGCACTTGCCTGTGGCCGGGTCGAGACGCACCAGCCCGTTGTTGGTGCCGAACCACAGCCGATGGTCCTTGTCCTCGAGGATTTTGTAGCCTGTGTCGTCGGGCAAGCCTTGTGCGATGCTGAATGTGGTGAATGTCTCGTCTTGCTTGTTGAACCGGCACACACCGCCACGGTCGGTCGAGAACCACAGCTCGCCTCGGCTGGTCTCGGTGACATTGCTCACCGAGTTGCTGCTGATGGTGGTGGTGTCGCCCTCTTGATGCATGAAGTGCTTGACAGCGCCTGTCGATAGGGTGTAGCGAAACACGCCCTTGCCCATGGTCACCACCCATATGTTGTGGTCGCTGTCCTCGAGCAGGTCAAAGATGTAGTTGAAGCCAAACTGGTCCATGCGCCTGAAGGTGGTTGACCCCTTCTGGGCCACATACACGCCCCAGCCATTGCCCAGCCACACGCGTCCCTGGCTGTCGTGGCACAGGGCGTAGATGCTGGCATCGTTCAGCCCCAGTGCGTCGGCGGTGTAGTGCCGCACAGCCATGCCCGTGCTGGCGATGATGTCCAGGCCATGCTTGAAGTATCCCACCCACATCTCCCCATCCATGGCCATGAGCGAGAGCGTGTTGTCGCTGCAGGGTTGTCCTCCCCAGTCCTTGCCCAGCTGGTGAAATTGTCCTGTGTGGGGGTCGAAGATGTTGATTCCGGCATCCTCGGTGCCAATCCAGATGTTGCCCTGGGCATCCTGGGCCATCTCGCGGATGCGCTTGCTGTTGATGGTCAGTGGCTTGGTCAGCGGCACATAGCGCATGAAGGCCATCCCCTTCTGCGGCAGATAGTTGACACCGCCCAGGTTTGTCCCCACCCACATGCCGCCTTCGCGGTCGCGATAGATGCGGCCTATCTGGTTGTCGCTCAGCGAGTAGGGGCACATCGCATCGTGCTCGATGTGTTGTATGGTGGCCTGGCGCTCATCGATGATATAGACGCCTCGTTGTGTGCCCACCCACAGCAGGTCGTCATAGCACTTAACGTCGCGGATGATGCTGTAGTGCACGTCGGGCGCGTTGAAGTCGCTCACCTGGTTGCGTCGCTTGTTCAGGCGCCGCAGCTTGCCCTCATGGATGCCAAGCACCAGGTCGTCGCCATAGTCGCACATGGTGTAGATGTTCTCGCCCGCCAGCGTGCCGCCATCGGTGTTGCCCAGATATTGCACAAAGCGGTTGCTTGCTTTCTGGTAGAGGTAGACCCCATTGCCGTTGGTGCCCACCCACACGCGGCCAGTGCCGTCGATGCACAGGCACTGCGGGCCGCCATAGTCGGGGTGACTGGGGTTACCGAAGGTGTAGAGCGTGAGCCGCTTGTCCTTGCTCATGCGGAACACGCCCTGGTTGGGCACCACAATCCAGATGTTGCCCTCGCTGTCGTTGTCCATCGCGGCCACCCAGTCGGTCATCTGCACGCCGCCCTGTGCCTTGGCGGCGACAAAACTGAACTGCTCGGTCTTGGGGTCGAAGACAAACACGCCCTTGTCGGTGCCCACCCACAAGTGTTGCTTGTCGTCCTCATAGAGCGACGAGATATTGTTGTTGCGTCGTCCCGACTGGGTGTCGGCGCAGTCAAAGACCCTTATTGTATGCCCGTCATAGCGGTTCAGGCGGTTTCGGGTCCCGAACCACATGAATCCGCGCTGGTCCTGCAAGATGGCCTTGATGTCGGTCTGCGACAGGCCATCGGGCTTGCTGATGTTGCGGAAGTAGTATCGATAGGGATAGTTCTGAGCCTGGGCCATGAACCCCAGGCACAGGAGCAATATCCACAATATGTCAGTTCGTCTCATAGGTTGCGACAGTGAAAAAATCAGTTGTGCAAAAGTAGTACTTATTGTAAACATGGATGTGCCAAAAAATAGCAATCTAGTAGAAAAGTTTCAATATAACTGCGCACGGGGCCAATCGGTGTGGGTTTGTGTTAGTTTTTGAGACTATTTTTCGGGGTGGGCATCGTTTTCTTCACTACCTTTGCAACATGAAATCAATCAAGCAAATGACATCGACAGGCAGGGCACTACTTGCACTGGTGGTGATGGCCTTGGCAACCATGCCAGTGCCAGCACGCACCACCATCGCCCTCAATCATGGGTGGACCTTTGCCCG
>DEKO01000138.1:0-4109 GCA_002353885.1 Porphyromonadaceae bacterium UBA2720 | reverse complement strand
ACTACTACCGCGGCATGGGCACCTATTGTTGCAGTTTCGACGCTCCGCGCACGCGGGCAGGCGTGCGGGTGTTTGTGCGCTTCGAGGGCGTCAGCCAGGATGCCACTGTATGGCTCAACGGTCGTCGGCTGGGACGCCACCAGGGAGCATTCACCGCTTTCTGCTTCGAGCTGACGCACTTGCTCAAGCCGCGTGGCAACGAGCTGCGGGTCGAGGTGACCAATGCTCCCGACCCGATGATAGCGCCGCTCGAGGGCGACTTCACCATCTTCGGTGGCATCTATCGGCCGGTGTCGCTGCTGGTGTANNGCTACCCGCCACTTGCTTCACACCACTCGACTATGCCAGCTCAGGTGTCTACATCAGCCAGGATGAGGTGACCGACGAGCGGGCGCGTCTCACCGTCAGGGCACGGGTCGATGCGCAACATTCGGTGGGTGCCAAGCTGAGTCTGCGCACAACGGTCATCGACCCGCAGGGCAGGCCAGTGGTGGTGCAGACGCAGGGTGCTGCGGCCATGCGCGACCGGTTCTGGGAGATCAGCCAGCCGCTTGTCATCGGCCGTCCCATGCTGTGGAATGGCATTGACAACCCGCAGCGCTACCATTTTGTGCTCGAGCTGCTGCACGGCGGTCGTGTGGTCGACACGTTGGGCATCGACATGGGGCTGCGCTACTTCAGTGTCGACCCCGACCGGGGCTTCTCGCTCAATGGACGCAGCTACCCCCTGCGTGGGGTCAACCGTCACCAGGACCGCCAGGGCATGGGGTGGGCCATCAGCACTCGCGAGCACGACCAGGACATGGCCCTCATCCGCGAGATTGGAGCCAACTGCATCCGTCTGGCCCACTATCCGCATGCCGACTACTTCTACACCCTGTGTGACCGCGCGGGCATGATGGTGTGGGCCGAAATACCCTACATCGGCCGTGGCACACGCGCCGCGGCCTTCGATGCCACCACCATGCAGCAGCTCATCGAGCTCATCCGCCAGAACTTCAACCACGAGAGCATCTTCTGCTGGAGCCTGTTCAACGAGTTGGGCGGGCCCGACCGCCCCGACGAGCTGGTGGCGATGCTCAACGACCTGGCGCACCGCGAGGACCCCACGCGCCTGACTGTGGCGGCGGCCAACCAGGACGGCCGCCCCGAGAACGACATGACCGACATCATGGCCTATAACACCTATCCCGGCTGGTACTGGGCCGACCCGGGCACCATGCGATGGGCCATCGAGTGGAAGTTGGGCAAGGGCCGCGCCATCGCCATCAGCGAGTATGGTGCAGGTGCTAGCATCCATCAGCACGACCAGCACATCACCCAGGCCCCCAAGACCGATGGCCCATGGCACCCCGAGCAGTGGCAGGCCACCGTGCACGAGGGCACTTATGCCCAGATTGCCGCACACCCTGCCCTGTGGGGGTCGTTTGTGTGGAATATGTTCGACTTTGCCAGTGCCGGCCGTCACGAGGGCGACACCCAGGGCATCAACGACAAGGGGCTGGTGACCTACGACCGCAAGGTGCGCAAGGATGCCTTCTACTTCTATCAGGCCAACTGGAGCAAGCAGCCCATGGTCTACATCACCAGCCGTCGCCACACCCCTCGCACCGAGGCACTGACCGACGTCAAGGTCTATAGCAACTGCCCCAGTGTCATCATCACGGTCGACGGTGTGCCCATGCCTGTCGAGCGGCTGGGCATGGGCATCTTCGTTGCCCGGGGCATTACCCTGCGCCCTGGCGACAACCACATCGAGGCTGTGGCTGCCACTGCCCAGCACGGCACCACCATCAGTGACCGATGCATATGGACTCTTAAAACCCAATGACAATGAGAAGCAACAAGCGAGCATTATTCATTATTCATTTTTCATTATTCATTATAAATTGTGCATGGTGCATCCAGGCCAAGTCGCTGGTGGACTATGTCAACCCCATGGTGGGGACAGCACTCAAGGGCGAGGGCGGCACGGCACCCTTTGTGGGGCCGCCGCATGCCATGACCAAGCTCATGCCACAGACGCGTGAGAACAAGATGGGCACCATGGCCTATGTCTACGACGACAGCCATTTCATGGGCCTGATGGCCTCGCACCAGCCCACCGTGTGGATGGGCGACTATGGCTATGTCACCATCATGCCCCAGCAGGGCCAGCAGGTGCTCCCGTTGCCCGACCAGCGCAAGCTGGCCTTCAGCCACAGCGATGAGCAATCCACTCCTTATTATTATAGCGTGCGGCTGACCTCGCAGGAGGACAAACCCATGCGGGCCGAGGTGACGGCCTCGAGCCGTGCCGCCCTGATGCGCTTCACCTATGGTCGCAGCCGTCACTCGCGCCTGGTCATCCAGGGCATCAATCTCAACCCCGCCCTGGGCGACTGGTGCAACGACTATGGCCCGCGGCTGGCGACGATCAAGGGCTGGGTGCGTGTCGATGCCGATCGTGGCGAGATTGTTGGCTACAACCCCGACCGCCAGTCGGCACAGCTTGGGCCGGACCTGCCGGGTTTCAAGGGCTACTTTGTCATCCGTCTGAACAAGAAGTTCAGCGCCTATGGCACATGGGACAACGACCAGATTTATGCCGGACAGGCCCAGCTGCAAGGCACCCGCATGGGAGCCTACGTCGACTTCGAGACCCGTCAGGGCGAGCAAGTGCTGGTGCAGCTGGGAACCTCGTTCATCAGCATCGAGCAGGCTCGGGCCAACCTGGATGCCGAGCTGCCCGGATGGGATTTCAAGGCCTTGTCAGTCAGCACTCGACAGGCTTGGAACGAGAAACTGGCCAAGTTGCAGGTGTACGGCACCGACGACGAGAACCGGGCCATCTTCTACACCGCCATCTATCATGCCTATCAGTTCCCGCGCGAGATGGGCGAGCAGGGGCACTACTATAGCGCCATGGACGACCGGGTGCACGAGGGCAACTCGCACACCGACTACTCGTTGTGGGACACCTTCCGTGCGTTGCACCCGCTCATGACGTTGCTCGAGCCCGACCTCACCTGCCAGTGGATTGCCTCACTGTTGCAGATGTATCGCGAGGGCGGGTGGCTGCCCATGTGGCCCAACCCGTCGTACACCAACATCATGATTGGCACCCATGCCGATGCCTTCATCGCCGATGCCTACATCAAGGGGTTGCGCGACTATGACGTGCAGTTGGCCTACGAGGCCCTGCGCAAGGATGCCATGGTGCCGCCCGACTGCGACACTGGTCGCCGCTATGGCGACCGCGACCGCTGGACAGCCTATGAGGCACGTGCTGGGGCCAGCTATTACCACACCATCGGCTATGTGCCCGACGACCGCACTGCCGAGGCTGTGTCGCGCACCTTGGAGTATGCCTACGACGACTGGTGTGTGGCCCAGGTGGCACGCGACCTGTGCCCCGACGACCTGCCCGCACTCATGCGCTGGTCGCAGAACTACCGCAACCAGTATTGCCCGGACAAGGGTTTCATGCTGCCGCGCCGCTACGATGGCACATGGATTGACCTCGACGATCACGACCGGCATGGGTTGACCGAGGGCTCGAAGTGGACCTACCTCTTCGGCGTGCTGCACGACATTCCCGGCATGATTGACATGATGGGCGGCAACGAGGCCTTTGCCCGCAAGCTCGACCAGAACTTCGACGGCGGCCACTATCGTCACGACAACGAGCCTGGGCACCACTACATCTACCTCTATGACTATTGCGGCCAGCCGCGCAAGACCCAGGAGCTGGTGCGTCACCACACCCGTGTAAACTATCGTAATGCTCCTGATGGCATCAACGGCAACGACGACTGCGGCCAGATGTCCGCNNGGCCAGATGTCGGCCTGGTATCTGTTCTCGGTCATGGGGTTCTATCCTGTCACCCCCGGCAGCAACACCTTTGCCCTGGGCGCACCCCAGTTCCCGCGGCTGACCTTGCAGCTGCCCGACCACACGCTCACCATCGTGGCCGACGGCATCAGTGAGACCAAGAAGCACGTCGCCCAGGTGCTGGTGGACGGTCGTCCACTGACCGAGCCCTTCATCGATTACTTCGACCTCATCCATGCCCGCGAGCTGCGCTTCGTCATGGAGTAGCTGCCAGGCTATGGAGCCCCCCTCAATC
>DEKO01000044.1:5270-6650 GCA_002353885.1 Porphyromonadaceae bacterium UBA2720 | reverse complement strand
GCTCGGACATCAGCGAGCCAGCTCGCATGGCACTCGCTTAATCGCATTTTTGACGGCATTTAGGCAAAAAAAATGAAAAACTTTGTGATTCATATTGTTTTGGCACTCTATTTGCACTAATTTTTTGTAATTTCGCAGCGCCAAATTTTTAGGACACTATGAGCAACGACAAGAATAAGCAAGAAGAATATGTGCCACAGACGGGCTCGCTGAGCGAGCGACTGGCACGAGTCAAGGGCACACGATGGGCACGATTCGGCATCGTCACAGCCATCTTCCTGGGGTGGGTCTACTGGATGGGCAACCCCTGGTTGCTGCTGGCACTGCCCCTGCTAGCCGACATCTACCTGACACAGTTCATACCCTGGGGTGGCTGGAAAGCCATCAAGAACAAGACTTTGCGCACCGTCTGCAGCTGGATTGACGCCATCGTCTATGCCCTGGTGCTGGTCTACTTCCTGTTCTTGTTTGTTGGGCAGAACTACCAGATTCCGTCGTCCTCGCTCGAGAAGACGCTGCTCACGGGCGACTTTCTGTGGGTCAACAAGATTGTCTATGGCCCACGCGTGCCACAGACGCCGCTGCACTTCCCGCTGGCTCAGAACACGTTGCCTTTCTTCAACTGCAAGAGCTACATCGACCAGCCGCAACTCAAGTACCACCGCCTCAAGGGGCTTCGCTCGGTCGAGCGCGGCGACATCGTGGTGTTTAACTTCCCCGCCGGCGACACCGTGGCCCTGAAGTCGCAGAACCCCGACTACTACACCCAGTGCCTGGAGTATGGCCGCGAGAATATCCTGGCCAACCCCGACCGCTTCGGCGAGGTCATCTATCGCCCCGTTGACCGGCGCGAGAACTATGTCAAGCGTTGTCTGGGCCTGCCGGGCGAGTGGCTCAGCATCCGCCAGGGCGTGGTCTATATCGACAACAAGCCCCTGCCCCAACCCAAGAATGTGCAGTTCTTCTATCATGTGGCCACCGATGGGCGCGACATTGACAATGGCTTGTTCGAGCAAATGGGCATCAGCATCGAAGACCGCCACCTGGTGCAGCCTGGTCACTACATGCTGCCTTTGACTGCCGACATGAAGCAACAACTCGAAGCGCAGAAGTGGGTCAGTGTGGTCGAGCGCATGGGAGCCGATCCGGGCGAGAGCCTGATCACCTATCCTGTGGGCACCGACTATGGCTGGACCCACGAGAACTATGGCCCGCTGTGGATTCCCAAGAAGGGCAAGACCCTGCGCTTGAGTCTGGAAAGTCTGCCCAAGTACGAGCGCTGCATCCGCAACTATGAGGGCAACACGCTTGAGGTCAAGGACGGAAAGATCTTTATCAACGGCAAGCAGACCGACACCTACACCTTCAAGATGGACTACT
>DEKO01000044.1:0-5265 GCA_002353885.1 Porphyromonadaceae bacterium UBA2720 | reverse complement strand
TACTGGATGATGGGCGACAACCGCGACAACTCGCTCGACTCGCGCTACTGGGGCTTTGTGCCCGAGGACCACATCGTGGGCACACCCAACATCATCCTCATCTCGTTTGACAAGGACCACTCACTCTTCAATGGCGGCATACGCTGGAACCGCATCCTGCGCATCCCCAACCCCGACAAAAAGTGAAGCCATCAATCCCAAAGCCCCCTTCAGTCCCCCCTAAGGGGGGGGAAGTTCTGTGTGACTACAACAAGACTTCCCCCCTTCAGGGGAGACTGAAGGGGGCCACCATGCTCACCGGCAGCATGTGCACGGGCAGTGTGCGCTACTGGGCTGCAGCCCTGGCAGCGGGCAGGGTCATCATCGACTCTGACGAGCGCCACTTGCCGCTGCGACACAGCCACCACCGCTACAGCATCTGCGGCCCCAATGGCCCTCAAAACCTGACTGTGCCACTTGTGGGCGAGACCGCCAACATGGCCACGCCCATGCGCGAGGTGCGCATCAGCGAGCATGGCAACTGGCGGCGGCTGCACTGGGGAGCACTCTACTCGGCCTATGGCCGCACGCCCTACTTCGACCACATCGCCCCCGAGCTTGAGCCCATCATTGTCGGCGGCCACCAGACCCACCTATTAGATTTAAACACCCAACTGCTGCGACTCATCGTCGACTTCATGGACCTGCCCATTGAGTTCAATGCACAATGCGACGATTCTCAATGCCCAATGATCAGTTCGGATCTCAGCGTTAACGACCTGCGGGGCAAGATTGATGGCAAACGGGGCGACAACCTCCCCATCATCGATGTCCCCTACTACCAGCTGTGGGCCACGCGCCATGGCTTCGTGCCCCGCCTGAGCATCCTCGACCTGCTCATGAATGAGGGCCGTGCCGGCATACTCACACTGATGCGCATGGTTAAACTTTGTTAATTTTAGGCAGTTTCCTTGCTCGAAAATTATGTTGTAAAGCATTTTTACTATACCTTTGCACCGTGTTTTTCATGGTATTAGATTTAAGGTTAATTAAAGATTGGTTGTCGTGAGACAATCAATTTTTTTATATCCTCTTGATACTTAACTCATTTGCCATTCCAGGAGCACCCAGCAGCCATCCTTTTTGAGGAAGCAATCCACTATTTTGCCACAATTTTTTTATTTTTTGGTCAATTCGGCAAGAATGATTACATTTGCAGCCGAAAAAGCGTGTGAACTCTAATCGAGCCCTGGCATTGCGTCTGGGTGAGAGAAAAAATCATTTAGTCTAAATTTCCCTATGTCGCATGTAGAGGTGTAGCATGTGAATGTGAGAACTCTTGATGATTGCGACACGATGAAGGCATACCGATAACAAGGCATGCCTTCATTTTTTGTGCTGCGCCATGGGGTTGGGCTCATGCAGTGACCGGCAGTAATTTTGCAGCGTCAACCCGAGACACGGTGTTGATGCCAGTTAACCACCGGCACATTTGTTCCACCTCTATGTTATGCAATACCATGAACGACACAATCAAGAGTGCGATTAATGAGCTGGCTGACAGACAGCCGATCGTGAGCATTTCATCTAATCAAGATGAGGACCAGTTTGTCCCCGAAGTCGATGTGGCCTCGCTGCAGGGAGCTCTGCAAGAAGCGCGGGACTCACCAGCACCGCAACCCGTGGAATCACAATCAACCGAGACACCTGCCGCTCATCCATCCTCTACAGCAGCATCTGCGCTGCCCGACGACCCAGAACAGGCACTCAGGATGCTTCCACCCGCGCTGACATCACACATTCAGGACCTCATCACCGAAGCCGAGGCCGAAGGCTACCTGCGCGGCCGCAACGAGCAGATCGAGGCCACACAACACTTCGACAGCAGCGATGACGACTGCGACCTGTCTCCCACTCCCATCCCACACTATGCCCGCCGCTCGCTTTGGGACTTTTAGGCCAATGCACAATGCATAATGCACAATGCATAATGCATAATGGCTCCGCTACCGGCGAAGCGGTCTTAATTCTCAATTCTTAATTCTCAATTCTTAATTCTTAATTCACAATCAATCCTATGAACACACTGCAATCAGTGCGCCGAGTGCGCAATGCGGTCAAGTGGATGCGCCGCAACTATCGAGTCATCCTCATTGTTTTGGTCTTTATCTTCGTCGCCATTCTGGCCTTCGGCTTCGAGGCGCAGGCATCAGCCATGCTGGCCATGGCTCTGCCCGGTGTCATCGTCGATGGCACCGACGGAGGCAAGCACGTGGTCACCGAGCCACTGACCACCGACCTCACCCGCGAGGCATCGCCCTCGCTGCTGCTCAACGAGATTGACCAGCAAATTGTCAAAATTCGCCCGATGGCCACACCTCTCGACCAGCTCTCGCGCTATGGTGGCGGCAAACATGCCGGATCGATGATTGTCGACTACTACAATGTCGACACCAAGCCCACCAGCACCTTGCTCAGCGAGTCCTACACCGAGGGCGACGGCGTCAGCGCAGGGGGCGGCACACCTAAGGTGCGTCTCACCACCGAGAATGACGATATCTTTGATGCCAGCGACACCATCCTGGTCCAGGGCGTGCAGGGCTACGAGGCCGACGGCACCACACCCAGCGAGAGCGAACTCGTGCTCTATGTGGCCGGACGCGACGTGAGCAACGGGCTGATGGTGATGGCCGTAAACGGCAAGACCGTCAATGGCGTGCCAGGCTGTGTGCCCAGCCTCGAGGAGGGAGTCACACTCATCCGCATGGGCCGCGCAGCCAGCGAACTCGATGTGCAGTCGCCGCAGTTCGAGGCTCTGCCCCACAAGCAGCAGAACTATTGCCAAATCTTCAAAATGCAGGTCGAGCAGAGCACCCTGCAGCGTCTGTCCAACAAAGAGGTAGGCTGGAGCATGAGCGACCAGGAGGAAGCCGCCATCTACGACATGCGCCTGGGCATGGAGAAGTCGTTCCTGTTCGGAGTGAAAAACCGGCTGTGGGACCCGGCCAAGAAGGAGCACATCATGCTCACCGGCGGCATCTGGCGCCAGGCAGGCAAGCAGTTTGACTACACCGACAGCGGATTCACCCGCGAGAAGATTGTCGAACTCATGCGAGAGGCCTTCACAGGCAACAGCGGCAGCAAGCGCAAGGTGCTCATCGGCGGAAGCCGACTCATGGGCTACTTGAGCAATCTGGACTATGACCGCGTGGTCATGTCGCGCGAGAGCGTGAGCAAGTGGGGCATCGACTTCACCGAGATTCGCAGCAAGTTTGGCACGCTCTACCTGCTGCTGAGCGAGGTCTTCGACGAGTGCGGCATGAGCGAGTGCGGCCTGGTGCTCGATCCCGACTACATCCAGAAGTATGTCCACGTGCCATTCAGCACCGAGGCGCTCAACCTCAAGAGTAGCGGCCTGCGCAACACCGACGCCCTTGTCCTTACCGAGGCCAGCTGCTTGGTCCTGCGCTATCCCAAGGCTCACATGCGCATCGTCCGCCGATAGCGAGATTAAGATAACACACGAGACAGTGCCCTGGCAGAATTCTGCCAGGGCACTGCATTTTTGGCAAGAAACTGACGACTAGCGTGTATCTGTTTAGCGATTGCGCCTGAGACGTTAAAATGCTTCGAAGAAGCTATTGCATCTTCGTTGCACAAGGGATTAAGAGGAGATTTCCTGATTCGCTGAACAGTTATAGCAATGCGTATCTATTCACCGATTCAGAAAAACCTCCTCTTACACCCCTATGCATCGAAGATGCAGAGCGGGTCGAAGACCCGATTTTGTTCGAAAGACCATGCAAGTGCATCGAAGATGCACGCAGCTTGGTCCTGAGACTCGACCTGCCAAGTGCCTCGCAGAGGAACTTTAACCAGCTAAATACTAGTTGTTTGGATGAAAAAGTTCCTCTACGAGGCACTTTTGTTCTGCTCCTTTGTGGACCAAGCGGCGAGGACCTCCGGCCCTCTTGCATGGTCTTTCGAACAAATAGCTTCTTCGAAGCATTTTGCGTCTCCGACGTAATCGCTGAATAGTTACTTTAACACATTAATTAGTTAATGTGTGTTAAATTTTAAACAAAACTCTTGGTGGGTATAGAATTTGCATATATCTTTGTGACATCA
The DNA here is from genome assembly GCA_002353885.1 of Porphyromonadaceae bacterium UBA2720. Classification (GTDB taxonomy): domain Bacteria; phylum Bacteroidota; class Bacteroidia; order Bacteroidales; family Muribaculaceae; genus Sodaliphilus. The sequence goes on along the minus strand of DEKO01000044.1, from coordinate 1,158 downwards.
AAATAATATCACTTTAAAAACAAATAATAAGTCACAACTAACGATTACGATTATGGAAACGAAAGAATTTAACTTTAAGGGAACAGTCCTCAACGGATTTGTCATGGTGTTTGTTAGCATTGTTCTTCCCATTGTGGCCGTGTGGTGCATCTATGAGAGCATCGTCATCGAGGATGGAGGTTGGGTCACCGGCTGCCTGATAGCACTGGGCATCATTCTAGCTCTGTGCAGCCTGCTGACATGGGGAGGCTTCTTAATGCTTGAGCCCAACACGGCCCGAGTGACCACTTGGTTCGGCAAATACAGCGGCACGTTCTCCCGCACTGGGTTCTACTGGATTAACCCGTTCTATGGCACAAAGAAGCTGTCGTTGCGTGCCCGCAACCTTGATGCCGAACCCATCAAGGTGAACGACAAGGTGGGTAACCCTGTGATGATTGGCCTGGTGCTGGTGTGGAAGCTCAAGGACACTTACAAGGCCATGTTTGAAGTCGACTCACAGACGATGGCCTCGACCGACGGCAACATCGGCAGCAGCACCAAGGGGCTGATGCACGCTTTGGAGAACTTTGTGAGCGTCCAAAGCTATGCCGCACTGCGTCAAGTGGCCGGACAGTATGCCTACGACGACAACGACGAGAACACACACGAGCTGACGCTGCGCTCGGGCGGTGATGAGATCAATGAACAACTCGAGGCCAAACTGAACGAGCGCCTGTCGATGGCTGGCATCGAGATTGTCGAGGCACGCATCAACTACCTGGCCTACGCACCCGAAATTGCCGCAGTGATGCTCCGTCGCCAGCAGGCTAGTGCCATTATCACAGCCCGCGAGAAGATTGTCGAGGGAGCCGTGAGCATGGTCAAGATGGCTCTAGACAAACTGTCGAGTGACGGCATCGTCGAACTGGACGAAGACAAGAAGGCCTCGATGGTGAGCAACCTGCTCGTCGTCCTGTGTGCCGACGAGTCGGCTCAACCAGTGGTGAATACAGGCACTCTTAATCAATAAAAAAACTTGCAGCAGAGCATGGCCAAGAAAGCGACCAAAAACTTCATCTTGCGCATTGACAGCGACACGATGGATGCCATTGAGAAGTGGGCAGCCGATGAGTTCCGCTCGACCAACGGGCAGTTGCAGTGGATCATCACCGAAGC
>DEKO01000115.1:7881-8280 GCA_002353885.1 Porphyromonadaceae bacterium UBA2720 | reverse complement strand
CAATTTTCAATTATCAATTATTTATACTACCTTTGCCGTTTGAAATGAAAAGGATGCTTCACATATCGCTTGTGTGCTTGACGCTGGCCATGATGGCCGGGGGATATGCACCGCATGCATGGGCCGACCAACGCATCGAGAACGTTGCGGCTCAAGCTACTGCCACAGGAGCACAGGGGCACATCCTCTTCACCGCAGGTGCCAGTGATGCTGTTTTTAGTGTTTACTCCATCACAGGCCAATTGATGAAGGTTGTGCGCGTGCCCGCAGGCAATCACGTCACCCTCGACCTGCCTCAGGGATTTTATATCGTCAAGTGTAACAACCAGTGGTCGCGCAAGGTTGTGGTCCGTTGATTTAATCCTCCCACATTTGTGCCTTCGGCCGCTGTTTGGGCCT
>DEKO01000115.1:0-7775 GCA_002353885.1 Porphyromonadaceae bacterium UBA2720 | reverse complement strand
GTTGGCACGAGATTTGGCTTTTTGGGCCTGAGGCCCGCTGTTGGCATTTGACTAAAAGCAAAAGCCAAGGCTTTTAAAAGGCTTATAGCTAAAAACTAACAACTAAAAACTAATAACTATATTGCTTGCTCTTGCACCTGCCATATCACCCTACGCCGATTTGGCCTATGACCTGCTGACGGCATTCTATGTCCTCAGCGTCATTGCCACTATTGTCGTCATCATCAGTGAGAACCGAAATCCTGTCAAGTCGTTGGCTTGGGTCACGGTTCTCATTCTTTTGCCCATCATGGGACTGGTGCTATACATTCTCTTTGGGCGAAGCCTCAAGGGCAGGCACCTCATCTCGCGCAAGGGACGCCGCAAACTCTTGGCCAGCCATGCGCCACAGCATGTCGATCCCAATAGGCTGCCGTTCTCCGACGAGACCAGGCAGCAAATCCAACTGGTCAATAACCTCACAGGGGCGCAATACTTCACTGGCGACGAGATCGAAATCTTCACAAGCGGCCAGGAAAAATTTGACGCGCTCAAGCGCGACATCCAAGCGGCAACCGATCACATCCACATCCAGTATTATATCTACGAGAACGACCGCATCGGGCGCGAGATTCGTGACATGCTCATCGCCAAGGCCAGGCAGGGCGTTAAGGTCAGGGTGATGTATGACCACGTCGGCTCGTTCACCATCAATGCCGCCTTCTTCAAGCGCATGCGCCGCGAGGGCATCGAGGCGCATCCATTCCTTGAGCTGACCTTCACCAAACTCGCCAACCGCCTCAACTGGCGCAACCACCGCAAGGTCGTGGTCATCGACGGCAGGGTGGGGTACATCGGCGGCATGAACATCGCCGACCGCTACGTCACCGGCGACCGCCACCACGCCACACCATGGCGCGACACGCACCTGCGCATCACTGGGCCGGCAGTCGCCGCGTTGCAATACTCCTTTGCCGTCGACTGGAATTTTATGAGCCGCGACCTGCTGGCTGCCACCATACCCGAGTTCGGACAGGTCAACCTGAACGCCACCAGCGGCATGCAGATCGTACCCAGCGGCCCCACCGACCTCTGGAGCAACATCTCCATGGTCTTCATCAAGGCCATCACGCTGGCCAAGCACACCGTCTTCATCCAGACACCCTATTTCCTGCCCAGCGACGCCCTGCTCAAAGCGCTGCAGAGCGCAGCACTGGCTGGCGTGGACGTGCGGCTGATGATGCCGCGCAATCCCGACAGCCGCTTGCTCAAGTTGGCATCGGGCAGCTACATCAAGCAGTGCTTGCAGGCGGGCATCAAGGTCTACTTCTACGAGCCGACAATGATGCACAGCAAACTCGTGCTCGTCGACGATGAGTTTGTCACCACCGGCAGCACCAACTTCGACTTCCGCTCATTCGAGCACAACTTCGAGTGCAACGCCGTGGTCTACAGCCGCGACTTCAACCGCCGCATGCGTGCCATCTTTGCCGACGACCAGCGCCACTGCACACGCATCATCCTCAGCCACTGGCGCCGCCGCCCCGTCACCACCAAGGCCCTCGAGTCCCTGGCCCGCCTCCTCAGCCCCATCCTCTAGCCAACTCCCCTAAAGGTGCTGTCCCTCTAACCCCCTAAAGGGGGACCTGCTGTTGTGGCAGCTAATAGCTTTCTGCTTGTCGCAAACAACGGGAAGAGTGGGAGCCAGGGGGTATGACCTCAGAAAAAATGGCGAATTGGGGACGGTTCTTTTCCGCCAAATGTTACCAAATGTAACAAGAATGGCGAAAAAGAACCGTCCCCGATTCGCCACTTTGTTGTGACATGAGGGAATATTGCTTTTGCAGGTTACCTGACGAACTCAATGATATATACAGATAAAAAACGTGGTAATGAGAAGAGAATGAAAATGTCAATCCGATTTAAGACACTAGCAAAGGTTATAATTGCAATCGCTATATTATTTTCACTCACGTCATTCTCGCTTGTCAAGACCCATGACCGTGCTCTGACCCATCAGTTGCCCAAACTGCTGATTGAGCAGGTGAACCGTCAAACAAGAGGAATGACCGAAATGCAAATCATGGATTATAGTCTGGACTTGACGGCTAAGAGTCTGAAATTTGCCGAAAAGAACGACATCGAGCACGGCAAAGCTAACTGTGTGGGCTATGCCCAGTTGTGTTCTGCCATTTGCAACCAGGCACTCAAGAACAACGGTTATAGTCATCGGGCAAAACCGGTGGTTGGCTATATCGCCGATTGTGGGATCAATCTATGTGCTTTGTTCAAAAGTGTGGCTCCAACCCGGCATTGGCAGAACTTTGTCAAAGACCACGACTTCGTCGAACTGCAAGTGGGCGACACGACCTACTATTTTGACCCAAGTGTCTATGACGTTTTGGGAAACAAGTGCCTGACAACTAAAGCACGATGAACGCTGAATGATTAAAATAACGGATTCCAGAAGATTAAAGATGAAGAAAGCAATTGCAATTTTGTTGATGTTGATTGCCTTCGGCTGGCTCTACTCGCAGTCGGGCAATCACAGTGAGTTGAAAGAGGGGGATGTGGTGTTTCAAATCTCAAAGTCGAAACAATCGCCCCTGATAGCGGCAGCAACCGGCAGCCAATGGACACACTGCGGCGTCATCGTGATGAAGAAAGGCGAGCCCTATGTGCTCGAGGCCTCGTCGGTAGTCAAGCTCACGCCCTGGGAGCAATGGAAGCGGCGCGGCAAGGGCGGCATCACCTCGATGAAACGCTACACCGACAAGCCGGTGAAGATCCGCTACAGCCAGTATCTGGGCAAGCCCTACGACCTGGCGTTCAAGTTTGACAACGGCAAGTGGTACTGCTCGGAGCTGGTCTATGACATCTATCTCAAGCAGCTGGGTGTGAAACTGTGCGAGCCAAGGCCCATCAGCGACTATCACCTGGTGGGGATGGACAAGACCATGCGGCGCCGGGGCATCAGCCGTGACCAGCTTGCCGTTGCACCTGTCGACCTGTTCGACTCTAAGCAGCTGCGCTAACCTACTTTATGCTATACGTAATAGCTTGGCTTTGTTCGTTACACAGCTCAGGTTTCTGGAGTAGTTAAGGAGCAATTAAGAATTAAGAAACTGCTAGGCTGGGTTTAGCACACAGATTTACACAGATCAAAATAATAATATTCTGTGTATTCCGTGTGATATATTATCTGCATCTGCTGGGGCAGGAGAATTGTGTGGTGTCAACTTATAGACTAAATTGTTCCTGGTTCATCGCAAGCGATCGGACAAGGAATGTCAAATTTAGGAACAACAAAAACCTATTAACAAATGATTAGAAAAATCTGTAAAGCCATTGCCGTCGCCGTCACGCTGTATCTGGGCTATGTGTTCATTGTACCACACACCTATTCGGTGGACAAGGCTGTGGCGTACGTCAATGAGCATGCCGAGACGCACAGCCGCAACATGTGCGCCCTCTATGTCGAGCGAGCCATCAATGCCGGAGGTCAGCCGGCGTTCATCTTGCCTGCATGGGGCTATGCCTATGTGTTGCCACACATGGGATTTGACGAGATGAAGCGCGACGGCTATCGGCCGCAGAAAGGCGACATCGTGGTGTTTCCGCGGGTCAAAGGTCACATCTTTGGCCACATCGCCATGTACAACGGCCACCAGTGGGTGAGCGACTTCAAGCAGCGGGGGCTGATTGTCGCCAGTGCATATCAAGGCTCAAATTATCAATACTTCAGGCCAAATACACTCTAACCCACTTTCTGCTATACGTAATAGCTTGGCTTTGTTCGTTACACAGCTCAGGTTTCTGGAGTAGTTAAGGAGCAATTAAGAATTAAGAAACTGCTAGGCTGGGTTTAGCACACAGATCAAAATAATAATGTTCTGTGTATTCCGTGTGATATATTATCTGCATCTGCTAGATTTGCATGAGAAAAAGTAGCTACTTGCGAAACTTGAGTTACACAGTAAAAAGTAACATTGAAGAAAATGAAAAAACTTACTTTTATCCTACTTACAGTCTTCGGCCTTCTTGTTAGCTGTAACGATAAGACCGAGTATCTTGACTGCAAAACACCGGTTTGTACGATACTGCTGCAACCCTATGACAAAACAGCCGGGAAGTATGCCGAAGACGTGTCAAAAACATTGAAAGAGCGTATTGAATCAATGGATTACATTTGCGTTCAGGATGTGAAATTGCTACCAATCAAACAATTACCCAACACGTTGCTCAATCAGGCCAAAACAAGATATCGTGCCACTAAGATATTGGATTTTCAAAAGCAAAACCATCACAAGATTCATCATGTGATCATAGGTGTTACGAGTAGCGACATATCCACATCGACACGTGGTCATCAAGACTACGGCATTCAAGGTCAAGCGTATCTGGGGCAGGAGAATTGTGTGGTGTCAACTTATAGGCTAAAAAACAAGAAAGACTTATGGAAACTAATGACTCATGAATTCTTCCACGCCTTTATGCATATGCCACATTGTCCAGCCGATGATCCAACATGCATCATGCAGGATGGGCACGGCAAGCCAAACTGGACAAAGAGAACCAAAATTTGCAACAAGTGCTTAGGATATGACGCGCAGTAATTATGCGGCCTGACAGCCATCGACTGGAGAAGTGCAGTTACGCCTTGAAACCGAACGCACGACACCGAAACTTGGTATCTGGATGAGATCAAGAGGAATCGCCCCGCTGGGACAGCCGTGAACGGTGGCCAGCGGGGCGATGCTTGTGGGGTGGGGCAGCCTATTACATCTTGCCGAAGAACTCGGCCAGGCGGGCGTAGGGGATTACTCCGGCCACGTCGTCATAGAGGTCGACATGGGTCGCGCCGGGGATGATGAGCAGCTCCTTGTTGCCCACGACCTTGCTCTGGCCCTCGACGTGCACACCGGTCATCCGCTCGAAGGCATACTCGCTGAAGTAGCGTGAGTGCGCCTTCTCGCCATGGATGAGCAGCACAGGGCTCTCAATCTCGCCAGCCCAGCAGAGCAGTGGCTGATTCATGAACGACTGGCACCCGATGACGTTCCAGCCGTCGGTCGAGTTGCCGCTGCGCTCATGGTAGCCACGCTTGGTCTTGTAGTAGGCGTGATAGTCCTTGACAAACCAGGGCGCGTCGTCGGGCAGCGGGTCGACGACACCTCCGGCACGCTTATAGGTGCCGGCCTTGTAGTCCTCGGTGCGCTGGGCGGCAAGGGCGCGGCGCTTGTCCATGCGCTGGGCGGGCGTGTCCTCGCTCTTGAAGTAGCCCTCGACGTTGACCTTGCTCATGTCATACATCGTCATCGCCACTGTGGCCTTGATGCGCGGGTCGAGCGCGGCGGCATTCACTGCCATGCCTCCAAAGCCACAGATGCCGATGATGCCGATGCGCTGGGCATCCACATCGTCGCGGCACGACAGGTAGTCGACTGCGGCCAGGAAGTCCTCGGTGTTGATATCGGGCGAGGCCATGCGGCGCGGCTCACCACCGCTCTCGCCGGTGAACGACGGGTCAAAGGCCAACGCGATGAAGCCCAGTTCAGCCATGTGCTGGGCATAGAGGCCGCTGCTCTGCTCCTTCACTGCGCCAAACGGGCCGCTTACGGCGATGGCCGCCAGCTTGCCCTGTGCGCCCTTGGGCATGTAGAGGTCGGCCGCCAGGGTGATGCCATAGCGGTTGTGGAAGGTCACCTTCTGGTGCGATACTTTGTCGCTCAGTGCGAATGTCTTGTCCCACTCTTGGGTCAGTTCTAGTTGTTGCATATCATTATCATTAGGGTTGGTTTGGTTGTCGGTCGTGCAGCCCGCCAGAACCATTGTGGCGAGCGCAAGCATCATTGCGATTTTCTTCATCTGGGGTCAGGTTTGTTTGGTTTTCGGCCACAAAGTTACATGTTTTTTTGAGATATAAGAACATAAGAACATAAAAATCAGTGAACCCCACTCGATTCCCTTCCTTTCTCAATGCACAACCACGCAGTGCTCGCGACCGCCTGGCAGAGAAATGTCGCACATTGAATACACGGAATGACACAGAATAATATAAAAATTCTGTGTGTTCAGTGTGTTCAGTGTTTTATTTTTTGTAACTTTGCCGGAAAGAACGATTATGGCAAAGACGAACAACAAGACGGTGTTCTACTGCAAGAATTGTGGGGCTGAGTCACCCAAGTGGGTGGGTCGCTGCCCGGCATGCGGTGAGTGGAACACCTATATCGAGGAGCCTGTGGCACCGAAGAGCCAACGCAGCGCCAAGTATGGTGCCGACCCAGCGGGGCGCGAGGCGGCACGGCCTGTAAAAATCTCGCAAATCAAGGCCGAAGAGATGCCTCGCATCAAGTTGCCCAGCGGTGAGCTGAACCGTGTGCTGGGCGGCGGTCTGGTGCCGGGCAGCATTGTGCTCATCGGCGGCGAGCCTGGCATCGGCAAGAGTACGCTGGTGCTGCAAAATGTGTTGCGCATCCGCTCGCGGCGCGTGCTGTATGTCAGCGGCGAGGAAAGTCCGCAACAACTGCGCATGCGGGCCGACCGCATTGCGGGCAGCCAGATGGACTGTGAGTGCTACCTGCTGTGCGAGACCTCGCTGGAGAACATCTTCGCCAGCATCCGCGCCGACCGGCCTGACCTGATCATTGTCGACTCGATACAGACCATCGCCAGCGACGAACTGGAGAGCGCAGCGGGCACGGTGAGCCAGGTGCGTGAGTGCGCAGCGGCCTTTCAGCGCTATGCCAAGGAAACCAACACACCCGTCATCCTCATCGGACACATCAACAAGGAGGGCTCGATTGCAGGGCCCAAGGTGCTGGAGCACATCGTGGATGCAGTGCTGCAGTTCGAGGGCGACCGCAACTACATGTACCGCATCTTGCGATCAATCAAAAACCGCTTTGGCAACACGAGCGAGATTGGCATCTATGAGATGAAGGAGGACGGTCTGCGCGAGGTGACTAACCCCAGCGAGATGCTGCTGTCGCAGAGCGACGAGCCATTGTCGGGCACCACTATCGGGGTGACCATCGACGGCACGCGTCCTTTCCTCATCGAGGTGCAAGCACTGGTGAGCACAGCGGCCTATGGCACAGCACAACGCTCGGTGACGGGCTTCGACCAGCGGCGTATGAACATGCTGCTGGCTGTGCTGGAAAAGCGCGTAGGATTCAAGTTGGCACAAAAGGACGTGTTCCTCAACATCGCCGGCGGCATTAAGGTCGCCGACCCCGCGATGGACCTGCCCATCATCTGTGCCATCCTGTCGAGCAATGTCGACATGACCATCGATCGTCAGGTGTGCTTCAGCGGCGAGGTGGGGCTGTCGGGCGAGATCCGGCAGGTGACGCGCATCGAGCAGCGCATCGGCGAGGCACAGAAATTGGGATTTGACACCATCGTCATCCCCAAGCACAATCTCAAGGGCGTGAAGCGCGATAGCTTCAGCATCCGCTTGGTCGAGGTGAGCAAGGTCGAGGAGGCATTTCGCTTCCTGTTCGGGTAACAACCTCACGCCGTTTTTTTACACGACTTATCATGAATTGTCATCTCATTTTCTAGGATGGTCATTAAGATTCATGATCATTTGTGGCAATTCGCGTTTGCAACATATGTGGGCCGTTTTAAGAGTATCTATTCACCGATTCAGAAAAACCTCCTCTTACACCCCTATGCATCGAAGATGCACGCAGCTTGGTCCTGAGACTCGAGCAGCCAAGTGCCTCGTAGAGGAACTTCAACCAGCTAAATACTAGCAGTTTGTGCGAAAAAGTTCCTCTGCGAGGCACTTT
>DEKO01000157.1 GCA_002353885.1 Porphyromonadaceae bacterium UBA2720 | reverse complement strand
CCCCCCTGAAGGGGGGTGTGCAAAGTGGCAGCCACAACAGAAGTTCCCCCTTTAGGGGGTTAGGGGGATTACAAGAAAGTTGAATCAATTAGACATTTCCGACAAAAAGTAGGACATTTCTGACAAAAATGGCCATTTTTTGCCGTTTGACCGAAAATGTCAAGCATTTTGGCAAAAAATGTCAAATAATATCACGGAAAATAGCAGTAATTTTGCAACATGAACCTTACGATATTTTATTAACACTTATTGATACAGCTGAATGATGAGAAAAAAATTACGAACCCTCCTGTTCGCACTGGTGGCTATCGTCATCCATGCCGACACGTTCGATGTGGGGACACTCAAGCACTCCACGCTCAGCAACACCCTACTACTAAAAAAATTAAAAAACCTATTTGCCCCCCTGTAGGGCCTGGGATGCCCAGGCCCTACAACCGCCACAGCATCTAACCCCCTTAACTACTGATAAATATCTATCTTAGAAAGTTAAATTTCTCAATCAATAACCACAAAAATTTGCGAATATGAAGAAGACTATTCAATGGATGACATTCGTGGTGGCCATGGTCGCCATGATGACTGCGTGTGACGTGCAGAACACAAGCCCCGCCGACCTGGAAGGCCTGTGGGGCGGAGGAAAAATCGCCAGCAAGAATGGCGACATCGAGATGATTATCCGCTTCACTCCTAACCAGGCCGACAGCACACAAGGCGAGTTTGCCATGTGGTATGAGGGAACGTGGAACGACGAGGACGACACAGGAAAGTTCAGCCAGGGCTTCAGCGTCAGCGTGCCGGGAACCTACAAGGTCAATGACGATGAAGTCGTGCTCACCTACAACAGCGACGAGGTAGGAGTCAAACTAGATGATGACGACGCCATCGAGCATGCCAAGGCACTACAGGAGGCTGGCGAGGAAGGATCGGTCGAGGCCATTGCACAAGACTTTAAAGACATGTTCGGTGATTTCCTGGGCGAGTCGTTCCAGAGCATGTTCAAGACACGCAACAATGGTGAGAACGTATATGGGTATGCCGTGAAAGATGGTAAACTCACACTCTCAACCAGCGATGTCGACAACGTCGTGCTCAAGAAAATTGAGGAATAACCCAGCTGCAAGCCGTCAAAAAGAAAACATCGCACTTGACAATTGTCAAGTGCGATGTTGCGTTGTGGAGCACAGCGGACTCGAACCGCTTACCTCAACACTGCCAGTGTTGCGCTCTACCAGATGAGCTAGTGCCCCATTGCGGCTGCAAAAGTACAACCTTTTTCTGAACCTACCAAATTTTTTATCGTTTTTTTCAAAAAAAATATCACGAGCACCCATTAGATTTAGATAGCAAAGCTGAATCAAGCAGACAAAACTACCCAAGTTTACCAGGATGCTCGACGGCGGACATGCCAAAGGCGCATCCCTACCTGCCCGTTATTAGAAACTATTAACTCTAAACTCGTTTACAAAGCGCCGTCCCCACTGCGCCAAGCGGTGGCGGGCAATGTCGGGCTGCATGCACTCGGAGAGGGGGCTGTCGGCAGGGTTGACGCAGTGAACTTGGGCAAAACCTGCGTCAAGCAATGATTGATGGTCCGACACACGGCCAGCTATGAGGATGGTGGGGACACCATGGCTGTGGGCACGGCGCAAGATGCCGCTGGGCAACTTGCCCATCAGGGTCTGGCGGTCGGCGCTGCCCTCGCCCGAGATGACGAGGTCGCATCCGTCAAGCATATGGTCGATGTCGATCAAATCCATCAGCAGGTCGATGCCCGACTGCATCGTGGCATGCATATAGGCCAACAGGGCGAAGCCCAGACCTCCAGCGGCACCTGCGCCGGGCATGTCGCGATAATCGTGACACACGGCCTGGGCTGTGATGGCGGCCCAGTGCTTCATGCGCAACTCCAGTTCGTCGACCATTGCCGGTGTGGCACCTTTCTGAGGCCCAAAAACATGTGCCGCACCATCAAGGCCGCACAGCGGATTGCAAACATCACCAGCGATTGTGATCGGGACATCGCATTCAGCTAACAGCGACTGCGACAAGTCCACAACATCTTCACCAATCGTGGCCCCCAGCGCCTCGAGCATGCCACGTCCACCATCGACGGTGACACTGCCACCCAGCCCGACAATCATCCGCTTGCAACCCCGGCGCAACGCATCGGCAATGAGTTCGCCTGTACCATAGCTGGTAGCCTGGAGGGGATTACGCTCGGTGGCCTGCAGTAGGGCCAGTCCACTGGCTTGCGCCATCTCGATGATGGCTGTACCGTCGCCGGTCACGCCATAACTTGCCGTGATGGGACGCATGAGCGGGTCATGGACCTGAACCGTGACAAGCGTGGCCCCCATGGCAGCGGCAAAGGCTTCAAGCATACCTTCACCACCATCGCTCATGGGCACAGAGACAACCTGGGCGTCAGGCAGCGATTGCTTGACACCCAGGCTGACTGCCCGCTCGGCTTCGGCCGAACTGAGGCAGCCCTTAAACGAGTCTATGGCCAACAAAATCCGCATAACCGATTGATTTGGAGCCCCCTCGGTCCCCCTAAAGAGGGGGAAGGCCAGGCAGAAAATTGTGCATTGTGCATTGTGAATTGTGCATTGATTTGGAGCCCCCCTCGGTCCCCCCCTAAAGAGGGGGAAGGCCAGCGTCCCTACCAACCACTACAGGAAGTCCCCCTCTTCAGGGGGGATTTAGGGGGGCTCCCCTGCATTGTGCATTGACCTAGTCGTCCCAGTAGTAACGACGTTTGGGATTGCGCGGGAACCAGCCCTTGTGCACACGCTCCTGCTGCTGGAACACCTCCAAGATGCTCCAGAAGCAAGAGAATGCCGTCACGCCCAGTATGGATGACCACAACACATGGCTCACCAGCACACTGGCCACAACGAGCAACACGCCCGCCAGGGCAAACATCCACCAGCAACGTGTGCCCAGATAGTACTCGGCCTTGATGACAATGGGGTGGAACACCCCGATGACCAGAAACGTGGCCACTCCGATGGTCAGTCCTAATAAGTGATGCGTTGTCAAGAAATCCATAGGCGTTAGTTGTGAGCCATAAGCAATAAGCAATAAGCCATAAGCCAACAGCGGGCCGAATGGAGCCTCACCCTGAGCCTCCCCCTCTTCAGGGGGGATTGGGGGGCTACTCCCTACCGCCTGGCTGATCACGCGGCACGCCGCGTCCCTACAGCCACTCTGACCTTCCCCCTCTCGTAGGGACGTAGCGTGCTGCGTCCGATGGGGGACCGAGGGGGGCTCTCCAGCGGGCCGAAAGGCCTTTTACCGGGTGATGAGCGTGCCGGTCATGCCCTCCAGTGCCTGGCGTGCCTTATCGAGCGACGTGATCAGGGCTGTGCCATGCTCGGTATGCTCGACAAAGCTGATGCACGACTCCACCTTGGGCAGCATCGAACCGGGGGCAAACTGTCCCTGGTGGATATACTCGCGGGCCTCGCCCACAGTCATGCTCGACAAGTCTTGCTGCTCGGGCTTGTTAAAGTTGATGGCCACCTGCTCGACAGCGGTCAGGATGACCAACATGTCGGCTTTGAGCTCCAATGCCAGCAGTGCACTGGCACGGTCCTTGTCGATGACAGCGGCCACACCCTGATAGTCGCCATGCTTGCGCTCAACCACAGGGATGCCACCACCGCCCACAGTGATGACGATGCAGTGGCTCTTGACCAGCTGCTCGACAACCGGCAGCTCAACAATCTTGATGGGCAGGGGCGAAGGCACAACGCGACGATAACCACGACCTGCGTCCTCAACGAATGTGTAGCCCGTCTGTGCGGCCATCTCATCGGCCTTCTCCTTGCTGTAGAACATGCCCACGGGTTTGGTGGGATTCTTAAATGCCGGGTCTTTCTTGTCGACCACGACCTGAGTCACTACCGATGCCACAGGGCGGTCAATCTTGCGGCGAGCCAGTTCGCGCTCAACGGCCTGCTGCAAGTGATAGCCAATATAACCCTGCGTCATTGCACCACACTCGGGAAATGGCATGGCCGGTGTGCCGCTATTGTTGTTGGCCGAGAATTCAAACGCCAAGTTCACCATGCCCACTTGAGGGCCATTGCCATGGCCGATGACTACGTCATAGCCCTGCTCAACGAGGTCAACAATCGTAGCCGCTGTGCCCTGCACAAGCGACAATTGTTCCTCAGGCGACTTGCCCAAGGCATTGCCGCCTAATGCGATTACGAGTCTTTTGCTCATAGTTGCTAGAAATAAGGAAAATAAAAAGTGGGTCCGACTGACATGAGTCAACGAACCCACTTGATGATAATGAGCTTACTTCAATGTTGCGTACATCACAGCCTTGATGGTGTGCATGCGGTTCTCAGCCTCATCGAAGACCCTGCTCTGCGGGCCACGGAACACCTTGTCGGTAACCTCCATCTCGGGCAGACCAAACTTCTTGTGGATATCCTTGCCGATAGTCGTCTCCAGATCGTGGAACGAGGGCAGGCAGTGCAGGAAGATAGCACTCGGGTTGGCGTTGGCCATCACGGCGTCGTTCACCTGATAGGGGCTCAGCAGCTTAATGCGCTCGGCCCAGATCTCATCGGGCTCGCCCATCGACACCCAGATGTCGGTGTAGATCACGTCGGCGTTCTTGGTGCCTTCCTTCACGTCGTCAGTCAGCGTGATGGTGCAGCCATGCTCCTTGGCAATCTCACGGCAGGTAGCTACCAGCTTCTCGTCGGGCATGTTCTCCTTCGGGCCGCAAGCCACAAAGTTGATGCCGAGCTTGGCCGATACGACCATCAGCGAGTTGGCAACATTGTTGCGAGCGTCGCCCATGAACACCATCTTCAGGCCCTTGTAGTGACCGAAGTTCTCCTCGATGGTGAGCACGTCGGCCAGCATCTGCGTGGGGTGGAACTCGGTCGTGAGACCATTCCACACGGGCACACCGGCATACTTGGCCAGGTCCTCAACAATCTGCTGGTCGAAGCCACGATACTCGATGCCGTCAAACATGCGGCCCAGCACCTTTGCTGTGTCCTCGAGCGACTCCTTCTTGCCCATCTGCGACGATCCGGGATCCAGGTAGGTAACACCCATGCCCAGGTCATTGCCTGCAACCTCAAACGAGCAGCGAGTGCGGGTCGAGGTCTTCTCAAACAACAGCACGATGTTCTTGCCGGTGAGGTACTTGTGCACAGTGCCTGCGCGCTTCATGCGCTTGAAATCCTTAGCGAGCTCGAGCAGATATTGAATCTCCTCGGTGGTGAAGTCCAACAACTTCAAGAAACTTCTTCCTGATAAACTTCTTGGCATAATTCTTTAGTTTTTGTTTTGTTGTTAATGATATCTTTTGTTTCGTGTTTCGAGTTCCGACCCGTTCGGCCAGACTATCCGGCAGTCGGCTTTCGAGTTGTCCATGAGCCACGGCGCATGGGAAGAAAGTGCAAAATTACAACGAATTTCTGACACACACACCATGATTTAAGAGAAATTTCCCTATTAGCATTTTTTTTGATTTCATGTGTTGCGCTTTGGAGCTTTTGACATTAACTTTGCATCCCGATAAATAACATTATCGTATGGACAAACACAGCTTAATCTCAATCTCCGATCTCAACAAGGACGAGATTCTGGCGCTCCTCAAGCGGGCGCAGGAGTTCGAAAAGAACCCTAACCAACGCATCCTGGCGGGTAAGGTGGTGGCCTCATTATTCTTTGAGCCCTCAACCAGAACCCGCCTTAGTTTTGAAACAGCCGTCAATCGACTGGGAGGACGAGTCATCGGATTCAGCGACCCAAAGAGCAGCAGCCAGGCTAAGGGCGAGAGCCTCAAGGACACCATCATGATGGTGAGCAACTATGCCGACCTGATTGTCATGCGGCACTACCTCGAGGGAGCTGCACGCTATGCCAACGAGATCGCATCCGTGCCCATCATCAACGCTGGAGACGGAAGCAACCAGCACCCCACGCAGACCATGCTGGACCTCTACACCATCTATCAGACACAGGGAACACTCGAGAACCTCACCATCACAATGGTCGGCGACCTCAAGTATGGGCGCACTGTCCACTCGCTGCTCGAGGCCATGCACCACTTCAACCCACGATTCAAGTTTGTCGCTTGCGACGAGCTGCGCATGCCCGAGCAGTACAAGCAATACTGCAAGGAGTGGGGCATCGAGTATGAGGAGACCCGTGACTTCAGCTCTGAGATCATCAACCAGACCGACATCCTCTACATGACACGCGTGCAGCGCGAGCGATTCAGCGACCTCATGGAGTATGAGCGAGTCAAGAATGTCTACACCCTCACCGCAAGCATGCTCACCGGCTGCAAACCCAATATGCGCGTGCTGCACCCGCTGCCTCGTGTCACCGAGATTGCACAGGATGTCGACGACACACCGCAGGCCTACTACTTCGAGCAGGCACTCAACGGGCTCTATGCCCGTCAGGCACTCATCTGCCGAGCGCTCGACCTCTAATTAAATGCACAACTCACAATGCATAATTCATAATTAGTGCGGCAGAATTTCTTCATTCTAAATTTTTAATTCTTAATTAGGAAAAGATGGTTAACAAAGAAAAGAAAGAACTCGCAGTGGCCGCCTTGCAGAACGGCACTGTGATAGACCATATCCCCACCGAGTCGCTTTTCAAGGTGGTCGACCTGTTGGGACTCAAAGACCTCAATGATGTCAGCGTCACCATCGGCAACAACCTGTCAAGCGGACGCATGGGAAAGAAAGGTATTATCAAGGTCGCAGACCTCATCTTCCCCGAAGAGACACTCAATCGCATCGCTGTCATCGCACCAAACGTCGTGGTCAACATCATCCGTGACTACGAGGTGGTCGAGAAGCTTCACGTCACCCTGCCCGACGACCTGATTGACATCGTCAAGTGCAACAACCCCAAGTGCATCACCAACAACGAGCCGATGCGCACGCACTTCCACGTCATCGATCGCGAGCACACCACGCTACGCTGCCACTATTGCGAGCGCCCTGTCGAGCAGCAGGACATCACACTCAAGTGAAGCTTTACCCTGTAGCCGCAAGAACAACATAACCTCAACAAACAAACGACTCCACATCGCTGTGCCCTCAGGAGCACCAATGATGTGGAGTCGTTGTCATTCAGACGAACTGCCAACGGGCTGTCGTCATGGCCCGCGGTCAATCAGTTCTTCTTGACCTTGCCGGCCTTGCTGACCTTGCCAGCCTGCAGCTTGGTCAGTTTGGCGGGCTTTGCCTCGGTTGCAGGCTTGGCTTCTTGCTTGCAGCAGTCAGCCTTGGCCTTGTCGCAGCCAGCCTCCTTCTTGCACTCGCCAGCAGCCTTGTCGCAGCCAGCCTCCTTCTTGCACTCGCCAGCGGCCTTGTCGCAGCCAGCTTCTTTCTTGCACTCGCCAGCGGCCTTGTCGCAGCCAGCCTCCTTCTTGCACTCGCCTGCAGCCTTGTCACAGCCGGCGGCCTTCTTGCACTCGCCTGCAGCCTTGTCACAGCCGGCGGCCTTCTTGCACTCGCCAGCAGCCTTGTCACAGCCGGCGGCCTTCTTGCACTCGCCAGCGGCCTTGTCGCAGCCGGCGGCCTTCTTGCACTCGCCTGCGGCCTTGTCGCAGCCGGCGGCCTTCTTGCATTCGCCAGCGGCCTTGTCGCAGGCAGCATCTTTCTGGCAAGTGGTTGCAGCGGCTTTCTTCTCGCAGTCGCCACAATGCTTCTTCTCGACAGCTACTGCGGGTTTCACACTCTGGGCCTTCTGAGTCTGGGCCACACTCATCGTCACGCTCAGTGTCAGAGCCATGAACAATAACAACAGTTTCTTCATGTTTGGTGTTATAATTTTGAGTTAAACTTGATATGATTCACACTTCGGGGGATTTGAGTTGTTTGCCATCGGCAAAGGCATGGCCCACTGTCTGTCCGAGACGAATGTAGGTGTGATGCACCGGGTCGTAGGTGATGATGCCCATGCGCTCAACATCAGGATTGCCGTCTTCGGCCAAATATTGCTCGCCGCACAAGATGTTGACAATTTCTGCCACCAGATAGTAGCCCGTTGCCGACTCGTCAATCTTCTGCTTGACACGGCACTCCAGCGTCATCGGGAAGTCCTTGAACAGCGGCGCATTGACATGCGGGGCCTTCGCGATAGCCCAGCCTGTACGTTCCATCTTGTCAGGCGTGTTGCGCCCGCTCACAATGCCCACATAGTCGGCTGCTACCATAGTCTCAACGGTGGCAAAGGTGATGGTGAGCTCGCTATTCACGGCCAGGTTGTCGGTCGTGGCATGAGAACCGAGCGAAATCATGACCTCGCCATTGTCCCATTGTCCTGCCCATGCGGCATTCATCGCATTGGGTTTGCCATCCTTGTCATAGGTGCCGATAATCAACACCGGCTGCGGCAGTACCCAAGGTTTCGTTCCAAAACTTTTCATCGCATTCAGTCACTTTAAAGGTTACTGACTGGCAAAAGTAGGCATTTTTGCCGACATGACCAAATCAACAAGGCAAAACTTCTCATCCACAGTCCCAATGACACCTACAAACGTCCAAAAAGCCGCATCGTTACTGCGATCATCAGCCGGCATCACCCAATTCACCCAGCGACCAGAATCTGGTTGCCAATAGCGACGCGGCGTGCCACGTCCCTACGATGGCAGCTAAACACCAAACACAACTTACCCGAATAGTCACCACAAGGCAGCATCTGCTCAGCGATTGCACCAAAGACGCTTCAATAATTCGAAGAAACTAATTGGACCAAGCTAAGCACAATTACGACGCACAACAAGCGAGAACAACAATCGCTGAACAGCAACACAAGGCTTTAAATAGTTAAATAAGATTAAATTATACATAATATTGTTGCGTTTCGCGAGAAAGATGTCCAGTTGATTTGGTCAAACCATTAAGAATGCTTAATTTTGCAGCGCATTCGTGAGAGGGGGCATTGGGCTTCCTCGTTTTTGTTATAGATTTTTTTAGTTCTTGGTTGTTAGTTCTTAGCTCTTGACCCATGAGGTGTGCTCATAGCTCAAAGTCTAAAGTCTAACAGCTAACGTCTAAAGTCTCAAATATATGATTGACAAGACTGAACTGACCCATGTGGTCGAGCAGGCCATCGAGGGCACCGACCTCTTTGTGGTGCGCGTGACCGTGAGCCGTGACAACATCATCAATGTCGACCTGGACAGCATGTCAAGCGTCGACATCGACCAGTGCATCATGGTCAACGACGCCGTGCTGGCTGCATTCGACCGCGATGTGGAAGACTACGAACTCACCGTTGGCAGCTATGGGCTGACGTCGCCACTGCTGGTGCCACGCCAGTACGAGAAGAACATGGGGCAGGAGGTCGAGGTACTCACACGCGACGGGCGCAAACTCAAGGGCGTGCTCACCGCGGCCGATGACAACGGTTTTGTCATCGAAGTCACAACCAAGGTCAAGCCCGAGGGTAAGAAACGTCCCGAGCTGGTGCAGGTGCCCGAGCGCATCGACTATGACAACGCCAAGCAGACCTGCGTTGTGATTAAAATCTGAAATGGGCAGGCCGAAGGCCTTTAGTTGCTAGTTCTTAGTTTCTAGTTCTTAGTCGTGAGTTGCTACCACGACTAACGTCTAAAGTCTAAGGTCTAACGTCTAACATCCACCGAATAATAACATTAAAACTAGATAGCACAGATGGCAAAAAGAGAAGAAGCGGTCAACATGACCGACCAATTTGCGGAGTTCAAAGAGCTCAAAAACATCGACAAGACCACGCTCATCAGCGTGCTTGAAGAGTCGTTCCGCAGCGTGTTGGCCAAGATGTTTGGCAACGACGACAACTTTGACGTGATTGTCAACCCCGACAAGGGTGACTGCGAGATTTACCAGAACCTGGAGGTCGTTCCCGACGGTGAGGTCGAGAACCCCAATGCTCAGATATCGCTCAGCGACGCACAGGCCGACGACGACCCTGAAGCCGAGGTGGGCGAGGACCATACACGCAAGATTGACTTTGCCAAGTTTGGACGACGTGCCATCTTGAATCTGAGGCAGACACTGGCCAGCAAAATTCTGGACCTGCAGAAGGACGCTGTCTACAACAAGTTCAAAGAGCTCGAGGGCGAGCTGGTCACTGGCGAGGTCTACCAGGTGTGGAAGCGCGAGGTGCTGCTGCTCGACGACGAGAAGAACGAGCTCTTGCTGCCCAAAGACCAGCAGATTCCGACAGACATCTACCGCAAGGGCGACACCGTGCGCGCTGTGGTCCACAATGTCGACAACAAGAACAACAACCCCAAGATCACCGTATCACGCACCAGTGAGGTGTTCTTGCGCCGACTGTTCGAACTCGAAGTTCCCGAGATTCACGACGGACTCATCGTCATTCGCAAGGTTGCACGAGTGCCGGGCGAACGAGCCAAGATTGCTGTCGAAAGCTATGACGACCGCATCGACCCCGTGGGAGCATGTGTGGGCGTCAAGGGAGCACGCATCCATGGCATCGTGCGCGAGCTACGCAACGAGAACATCGATGTCATACCCTACACCACCAATCCCCAGCTGCTCATCCAGCGAGCACTGAGCCCCGCTAAAATCTCGTCGATTCGCCTCGACGACGAGAACAAGCATGCCGAGGTCTTCTTGCGACCCGAAGAGGTGTCGCTCGCTATCGGCAAGGGAGGATTGAACATCAAGCTGGCCACCATGCTCACCGACTACTCCATCGACGTCTATCGTGACCTGGACAGCGGAGGCGAGGAAGACATCTACCTCGACGAGTTCAAGGACGAAATCGATGAGTGGGTCATCGAGGCTCTCAAGGACATGGGCTGTGACACGGCCAAGAGCGTCTTGCGCACACCACGCGAAGAACTCATCGAGCAGGCCGACCTCGAAGAAGACACAGTCGACAACGTCCTGGCAGTACTCCGTGCCGAGTTTGAGGACTAACACTTTATTAATGAATAATGTATAATGGATAACGCAGCGCTTGACGTTAGTTGCTGCAACGACTAAAAACTAGAAACTAAGAGCTAGAAACTAAAAACATTATTCATTATTCATTGTTCATTATTCATTATATTACGAGATATGCCAATCAAGATAAGTAAAGTAATCAAAGATTTGAACGTGGGCAAGCTCACGCTGCAAGACTTCTTGCGCAAGCGTGGCATAGAGATTGAGGACAACATCAATGCCCGCATCGACGACAAGGTCTACGAGATGCTTGTCAAGGAGTTCCGTCCCGACTTTGAGCTCAAAGCCAAGGCCGAGGAGTTCTCCAAGGAACGCCAGAAGGAGAAAGCCAAGCAGGAGAAGGAGCGCAAAGTCGAGGAGATTGAGACCACCATTCCCGGACAGAAGCCCAAGTTCATAGGCAAGATTGACCTGGCCACAGGCAAACCCATCGTGGAGAAGAAGCCCGAGCCCGTAGCGCCCGAGCAGCCTACTGCGCCCATCGCCGAAACGCCACAACCACAGGTAGAGGAAACACAGCCCGAGCCGACAAAACAGCCCGTCGAGCCCCAAGTGACCGAGCACGAAGCTCCAATCGAAGCCACAGCTCCTGATGTTCAGCCCGAGCCTGAGACTCCCGCTACCGAACAGCCACAGCACGAGCCCGCCGAAAAAGCCAAGCCCGCACAAGAGCCTGTGGCAGTCCAACAGCCCGAGCCCGCACAAGAGCAGCCGATGGACGAGCCAGTACAAGAGACGGCCGACAACACGCAGCAAGCACCTGCAGCCAACGAGCAGCCACAGCCCGAAGAGCAGAAGGCTGACAAGGACGAAGCGAAAAGCAAGGACGAAGTTTTTACCCTGGGAACCAAGCAGGGACCGCAGCTGACCGTCGTAGGCAAGATTGACCTTGACGCCATCAACCAGCAGACAAGGCCCAAGAAGAAGACCAAAGAAGAGCGGCGCAACGAGCGCATCGCCAAAGCACAGGCCGAAGGCGCAGGCAAGCGCAAACGCAAACGCATCGGCAAAGAAAAGGTCGACATCGAGGCTGCAGGGAACCAGGCAAGCCAGCAAGGTGGCGGCAAGGGCAAAGGACAAGGACAGCAGAATCAAGCCAAGTCACAGGCTGATGGTGCTGGCAAGCGCAAGAAAGACAAGAACAAGCGCCCGCTGCGCACCGAGGTCAGCGAGGAGGATGTGCAGCGCCAAGTCAAGGAGACACTGGCACGCTTGACCACCAAGACGCCCAAGAAGGGAGCGAAGTGGCGCAAAGAGAAGCGCGAGGCTGCTCACGAGGAGGCCATGGAAGCAGTGGCACAGGCTGCAGCCGAAAAGAAGATACTCAAGCTCACCGAGTTTGTTACGGCCAACGACCTGGCCGCAATGATGGATGTGCCTGTGACCAAGGTCATCGGCACCTGCATGAGCCTGGGTGTGATGGTGTCTATCAATCAGCGACTGGACGCCGAGACCATCAACATCGTGGCCGAGGAGTTCGGATTCAAGACCGAGTATACCAGCGCCGAGGTGGCCGAAGCCATCCAGGACGAGGAGGACAACCCCGACGACCTGGTCCAGCGCCCACCAGTGGTGACCGTGATGGGACACGTCGACCATGGCAAGACATCGTTGCTCGACTATATCCGCAAGACCAACGTCATCGCTGGCGAGGCGGGTGGCATCACACAGCACATCGGTGCATATAACGTCAAGCTGCCCAACGGACGCCGCATCACATTCCTCGACACGCCGGGACACGCAGCGTTCACAGCAATGCGTGCCCGTGGTGCCAAGGTGACCGACATCGTCATCGTCATCGTCGCAGCCGACGACAACGTCATGCCACAGACCGAGGAGGCACTGAGCCATGCTTCGGCTGCCGGTGTACCCATCATCTTTGCCATCAACAAGATTGACAAGCCCGGCGCCAATCCCGACAAGATCAAGGAGGAACTGGCCAACCGCAACTACCTCATCGAGGAATGGGGCGGCAAGTACCAGAGCCAGGACATCAGCGCCAAGAAGGGAACCGGTGTGCAAGAGCTGATGGAAAAGGTGCTGCTCGAGGCCGACTTACTCGACCTCAAGGCAAACCCCAACCGCAAGGCCACAGGATCGGTCATCGAGTCGTCGCTCGACAAGGGACGCGGATACATAGCCACCGTGCTGGTCGACAACGGCACACTGCGCATGGGCGACATCGTCCTCGCGGGAACTCACTATGGCAAGATCAAGGCCATGTTCAACGAGCGCAACCAGCGCATCAAGGAGGCTGGGCCATCGACACCTGTGCTCATCCTGGGACTCAATGGAGCTCCCACTGCCGGTGACAAGTTCAATGTCATGGACACCGATCAGGAGGCACGACAGATTGCCAACAAACGCGAGCAGCTGCAGCGTGAGCAAGGTCTGCGCACCATGAAGCGTCGCGGACTTGACGACATCGCACGACTCAGGGCACTCGGCGAGTTCCACGAGCTCAACATCATCGTCAAGGGTGACGTGGACGGCTCGATCGAGGCACTGAGCGACTCGCTCATCAAGCTCTCGACACCCGAGGTGCAGGTCAATGTCATCCACAAGGCCGTGGGCGCCATCACCGAGAGCGATGTCACACTGGCTTCGGCCAGCGACGCATCCATCATCGGATTCCAGGTGCGCCCGTCAGGTGCGGCCAAGCGTCTGGCCGAGCAGGATGGTGTCGACATCCGCATCTACTCGATCATCTACGATGCCATCGAGGAGGTCAAGAGCGCCATGGAGGGCATGCTCTCGCCCGATGTCAAGGAAGACATCATCGGCATGGCAGAGGTGCGCCAGGTCTACCACATCAGCAAGGTGGGCACCATTGCCGGCGCAATGGTCACCGAGGGCAAGATCAAGCGTCAGTGCAAGGTGCGTGTCATCCGCGATGGCATCGTCATCTTCACAGGCAATCTGGCATCGCTCAAGCGATTCAAGGACGATGCCAAGGAGGTCACCAGTGGCTATGACTGCGGCTTCTCGGTCCAGAGCTACAACGACATCCAGGAGGGCGACCTCATCGAGGCGTTTGAGGAGGTCGAGGTGCACAAGACGCTCTAGCGCGCTCGGGGAAGGCAATTTTTTGGCATTTTTCCGTTAATTAATAAAACGACGAATCATGCTGAAGAGAATCATACAGGCTAGCTTAGTGCTATTGTCGCTAGTCGCCTACAGCCAGAATGGCGTGGGCAACTGGCGCGTGCACCCCTACTATGTGGGCAGCCAGATCAAGAACATCATCGACACTGGCGACTGCATCTACTACTTAGTGGGCAGCTATCTCTATTGCCTGGACACAACCACCGACGAGAACCAGAGCTACAACAAGAGCAACTACCTCAACGACGTCAATGTCACTGGCATATACTATAACTACGACAGCCACTACCTGGTGGTGACCTATGCCAACAGCAACATCGACATCATCGACGACAATGGCAATGTGTCCAATGTCTCGGACATCAAGGACGCCACGATGACCCCACTCAGGGGCATCAACGATGTGACCTTTGCCGGAGGCATGATCTATGTGTCCACACAATTTGGCTATGTCGTCATTGACGAGCAGAAGCTCGTGGTGCACCAATCACGCATCTATGGGCAGGACATCAGTTCGATGGCTGTCATGGGCCAGTGGATGGTGATGTCGCACGACGGTGAGCTACTTGCCTCGTCGACTAGCTCGCACAACGACAACTTTGGGGCCTTCGAGGCCATCGACGAGACACTGCCACGCAACCCGCATGCCAGCTTGCTGGCTGTCAACGGCAACACGCTCATTGTCAATGGCGACAATGGTGTGCAGGTGCTCTCGCTGGTGCCCGACGACACAGGCGCGCCCACAGTGGCTGGTTCGACACCAGTCACCAGCTGTCGAGCTGCAGCTGTGCAGCCCACCCCATCGGGATACGTCATCAGCGAACTCAGCAGCGACAGCTGCTACCACACCCTCGATGCCGCTGGCGCCAATCCCAGCCGCGTCAGCGCCGGCTATGAGATCTACAGTGCCAACCCCAAGGGCGACGGCACACTGTGGGCACTGTCGGCACAGGGCGTGCACAAGAACGGCGACACGCAGAACTACTACAAGCCCGATGGCATCGGCATCCAGGTTAGTGCATTCTATATGGCCTTCAGTGAGGGCCAGGGCCGTCTCTATGTCACAAGTTCCAGCGACAACCTGCTGGCCGAGTGGGGATCGGTATTGGGCACAACGACCCAAATATTTGCTTATGATGGCTACCATTGGACCGACGTCACGCCCAGCAACTTGCCCGGCAACGGCGTGAGCAGCAACTGGCAGATGGTTGTCGACCCCTTTGACAACAACACCTATGTCTATCCGTCGCGCAAATATGGTGTGGTCAAGGTCACCAACGACAAGATAGTCAACGTCTATGACGAGACCAACAGCCTGTTCCGGTCGGGTTACTACAAGGGGGCGTGCGCCTTTGACGCAGCCGGCAACTTGTGGGTCGTCTACAGCTCGGCATCGGCATCGACCGACGATGCCCGCAACGTGGCAGTGCTGCCACGAGCCAAGTATGAGCAGTCGCAAGTCTCGGCATCTGACTGGGTGACGGTCAGTGTCCCGGGCACCAAGCAGCAATATTTCAAAGGCTCAAACCTGGTGGTCGCTGGCGATGTGCTGGTCTACAACAGCGGTGGATATCAGAAGCCCTTCGCCTTCTGGACACAGCCCGACGGCCTCAACAGCACGCCTCGTCGTGCCAACTACACCACACTCACCGACCAGGACGGCAAATCCATCAGCTGGAATAACGTCTATAGCATGGTTACCGACCACAATGGCATCGTCTGGGCAGGGTTCAACAACGGCATTATAAGCTTTGACCCTTCACAGGCCTTCAACGACAACTTCACCATCAACCACATCAAGGTGCCGCGAAACGACGGAACAGGACTGGCCGACTATCTGCTGGACGGATCGCAGATCAACTGCATCGCTGTCGATGGCGCTAACCGCAAGTGGATCGGCACAGACAACTCAGGACTGTTCCTGGTCAGTGCTGACGGATCGGAAGTGCTCAGACAGTTCACCACCGACAATTCCTACCTGAGCACCAACACCATCTACTCGGTGTGCTGCAACCCGACCAACAATTCGGTGTATGTCGTGACAGCCAACGACTTCCTCGAGTACTTCAGCGACACCACGCCAGGCTCGACAAGCTACAGCAACGTCCACGTCTACCCCAACCCCGTGCATCCCGACTACATGGGATCGGTGACCATCGTCGGGCTGATGGACAACTCGCTAGTCAAGATTGCCGACTCGGGCGGACACGTCATCAAGCAGCTCAAGTCGACCGGCGGCATGGCCACATGGGACTGCTTGGGCGACAATGGCGAGCGTGTCAGCACTGGTGTCTACTACATCCTGGCCTCAGAGAAGGAGGGTGGATCAACCCACGCCACGGTGGCCAAGTTTGTGGTGGTGAAGTAGAAGCTAGAAACTAGATATCGTAGCTCAGGAC
>DEKO01000108.1:4509-4756 GCA_002353885.1 Porphyromonadaceae bacterium UBA2720 | reverse complement strand
GCCATGAGTCCACGCACGCGCACATGGGGGACATTGTCCAGTTCACCCACCGTCAATGCCGAAAGCAGTTCGCCCGTGGCAAAACCAGTCTTGGTCTCCTCACGCGCCACATGCAGCTGCAGCAGCACATCAACTGTCCGGTCGATGCGCGCAGCCTCCTTTTCAATGGTTCGCAGGAGTTTGATCGAGTCTACGCTCTGAATCATGTCCACATGCGGCATGAGCATGCGCACCTTGTTGGTCTGCA
>DEKO01000108.1:0-4409 GCA_002353885.1 Porphyromonadaceae bacterium UBA2720 | reverse complement strand
CGCCGAAGATGCGCTGTCCGGCATCGTAAGCCTGCTGCACCATCTCAACGGGATGGTACTTCGACACTGCCACAAGGCGCACGCCTTGTGGCAACTGGTGTTCTATGACCTTGATATTCTCAGCGATAGTAGTCATGCTCTTGTACGATTATGCTTGCTCCTGAGTCTGTTTCTTAGCTTCTTTGTCGGCCAGTGTCTCGGTGAGGTTGGCCGAGAACACGTCCATGAGCATGGTTTCGGTGATACTTGCAATCTCAAAGTCGGCCATGGTGTCCTTCATTCCTTCCATAAAGACATCCAGAGCTTCTTTGAACTCGCTGGCCTGGACAAGTTGGAACGAAGCAGTCTTCTTCTCGACAGCTGTCTTCTCGTCGATGGTGATGAAGTTGGTTTTGACCTTATACCAGCGGTCGCCCGACTGGTTATAAAAGATGTCACTCAGGTTGACACGGCGCACTGCGCTGACTGTAAATTCGCCCGAGATGTAGGGTTGCATCTCCTCGGTGATGCGCGCTTCGGCCTCAGTGAACGAGAGAGCATCGACCAAATAAGGTTCAGTAACGGTTTTTACGGCCCCGGTCTCCAGGGTTTTGTCATATTTCACTTTGCATTCAAACCACTGCATTGCTTTTTAATGAAAAAATTTAAAATTAATAATGAATAATTGGTAATTGTCAAGTTTAGGCAAGTACATGTTTAGCTGTAGCATATTCAGAGAGGAGTTCAGCAAACACCTCAGCAACAGTCTGCTGATCGCGGCCTTGCAGGAGCGATGCCACCTGTCCGATTTCGAGCTCGCCAGTGTCAAGGTCGCCCTCAAAGATGCCTCGACGCGAAGCTCCCGTACCGATGATATCAAGCAGTTGTTGCTCGCTGGCTCCATTGTTCTCGGCTTGCTCGATGGCGTCAAAGAAGCCACCGCGCACCAGCCGTGTGGGTGACAGCTTGCGCAAGAGCAACTTGGTGTCGCCCTCGGCCAGATTGAGGCAACGCTGCTTGAAGGCCTCGCTGGCACTGCTCTCGACAGTGAGGGCGAAACGAGTTCCTATCTGCACGCCTTCGGCACCCAGCACACGCATGGCCAGAATCGCGGCACCTGTGGCGATGCCACCGGCAGCAATGAGCGGCAACGTTGTCGCCTTGCGCACAGCCGGAATGAGGCACAGCGTGGTGGTCTCCTCGCGGCCATTGTGCCCACCGGCTTCAAAACCCTCGGCCACAACGGCATCGACACCAGCCTGTTCACACTTGCGCGCAAATGCACTGGATGCCACCACATGAGCCACCTTGATGCCACGTTCGTGCAGCCATGCCGTCCACTTCTTGGGCGAGCCAGCGCTGGTAAACACAACGGGCACCTTTTCGTCGGCTATCACCTCCATGATTTGGGCTGCATCGGGCTTCATCAGCGGCACATTGACACCGAAGGGCTTGGTCGTTGCCACCTTGCACTTGACAATGTGCTCGCGCAGCACGTCGGGGGTCATCGAACCGGCCCCAATCAGCCCCAGTCCGCCGGCCTCACTCACAGCAGCGGCCAACCGCCAACCACTGCACCACACCATGCCGCCAGCTATGATAGGCAGCTCAATGCCAAAGAGTTCGGTAATTCTACTTTTCATACTTGTGAAATTAGTGTTGCATTTTGCTGGCAAAGATACTACAAAAAACTCAAATAACGCCAAGCCAGTGACCGCAAAAATATTTACTAAAGATTTCGGTTACTTGGCTCCAATGGCATCAAGCAGCTGAGACGTGGTGCTGTGGGCGCGGCCATTGAGGTCATATAAATATTGATTGACATCAGTTGGCCCCATGTCACGCACCCTGTCAAACTGCTCGGGCCGCAGGATGCGGGTGAAGACCACGCGTTGTATGGCAGTGGGGTCGCACATGGCCACACTGTAGCCCATGTGTGCCGGATCGGCACCTGGCCCGTTGCTGCTCCAGTAGACCACTCGTCCGTCATTGCTCATGCCCAGGAAGACGACGCTGTGCCCAGCCTCCTGCAGGTGACCCTTCACCCCATCATAGCCGACGATGGCACCGCCATCGTGCCCACGAGTTTCGTTGCGGTTCCAGAAGATCTTCATCAAGTCGCCTCTCACAGCTTGTCGCCAGATGGGGTGCGCACGCCACTCCTCGTCGGTGAGATAGCACTCGCCGGGTGTTTCCTTGACCGAATCGTTCTTTGCTCCACGGAAAGCCGTGAGGCTGAATCCCGCATCCAGTTCATGCACCAGCACAGCCAGTGCCGGGCCGTTGGCATTGCATCGCCCCCAGAACCCTACCCCGTCGTCCTGACCGATGCCATCAGGATTGAGGCTGTCCTTGATGCCCACATAGGGCTTCATGTTTCGCCACGCTTCAGCCGATATCACTCCATTTTTGTCATAATCGAGCAAAGCCTGTACCAGCAGCGCATAGGTCGCACTCGAGCAGAACGATGGCCGCGCCTGCATGGGGTCAAACCTGGGCCTCTCGTCACCGGGCCGCATCTGATAAGCATCATGCAGCCCGCGCCATGTGGTCTTGGCAAAAGTGGCATTGGGGCGTCCACCGGTGTAGTATCCGCCGCGAGACGGGAACTTGTCGATGGCTGCAACGATGGTGCGCTGCCACTGCCAGTTGACTCGTCCCTGAGCGCTGACGACGCTGACAACCAGCAGCAGCAAAGTGCACAACGTGATGATTTTTTTCATTTCAGTCAATAAATTTCTTGCAAAATTACAAACAAATCACTAATTTTGCAAATTGATTATGGCAGATTTCTACAAGACACTGAAGGGACAGTCGCAGGGGCTGTACAAGGAGAAGATGAGCAAGTTTATCTCCTTTGCCGAGCCTGTGCAAAGTGCCGACGAGGCCAAGGCGGTTGTCAAACGCATACAAAACGAGTATCACGACGCACGCCATGTTTGCTGGGCCTACATGATCGGCACTGCGCGCAACGAGTATCTGAGCAGCGACAACGGCGAGCCCAGCGGGACGGCAGGCAAGCCCATACTTGGGCAAATCAACTCTTTCGGGCTGACCAATGTAGTGATTGCCGTTGTGCGCTACTTCGGGGGCATCAAGCTGGGCACCAGCGGCTTGATTGTCGCCTATCGCGAGGCAGCAAGGTTGGCCATCGAGGCCGGCGAAATCCTAGAGTGCCACGAGCAGGCACAATGCCGCTTCACCTTTCCCTACCTGTCAATGAACGACGTGATGCAGCTGATGAAGAAGGCCGACGTCCGCATCGTTGACCAAGCGTTCGACAACGTGTGCTCGATGACCGTCGAATGCGACGCCGACGCCATGCCCCAGCTGCGACAACGCCTAGCCGACATCGACGGCACATCAATTGATGACTGAGCATCGTTTTACAAGCATCTTTTAAAGCCGAAAGCTATGTCAATGATTCGATTACACTTGTTATGGTTGCTCTGCTTGCTGTCGCTGGCCGTAGCGGCTCAGCAGGACAACGAGGCCCTGTCATTTGCCGTAAGCGGCGAGGTGCGAGACAACGCCACAGGCAAGAAACTGGAGAATGTCAATATCACAGCCCCACAGCGGCATCTGGCCACTGTGACCAACGCCGATGGGCGCTTCACCCTAAAAACTTTGAGCCAGCCCGAGTATATCACAGTGTCGCACGTGGGCTACAAGACACTGCGTGTGACACTGAAGAACAACTTCACTGGACTGAAAATCAGATTGCAGCCTGTCAACATCGTGCTCAAGGACATCACAGTGACCAATCTAGACCCCATGGCACTGCTAACCGAGGCCATCAGCCGCATACCTGACAACTATGGGCACCACTCCGAGCTGATGCGATGCTTCTACCGCGAGACAGCTAAAAAGCGCAACAAGTTCATCTCGGTCTCGGAGGCTGTGGTCGAGTTGTTCAAGTCATCCTACGACTACGGCCCCGGCCCCGACCGTGTGGCCATCGTCAAAGGGCGAACCCTTGTCAGCCAGAAAGCCAGCGACACACTGGGGCTGAGGATGCAAGGCGGCCCGACCGAGGTCATCTTTCTTGACGTGGTCAAGAATCGCGGCCTCATCCTAGACAAGGACGAGCTGACACACTATCAACTGAAGATGGGTGACCCCGTATCGATTGACGACCGCATGCAGCTGGTTGTAAACGCCACGCCCAACGACGACATGCTGCCCTATGCCCTGTATCATGCCACATTCTATATCGACGTCGAAACCTTGGCCTTCACCCGTGCCGAACTCTCGCTGGACATGAGCGACAAAGTCAAGGCCACACGACTGATGCTGGTCAAGAAACCTCGTGGTGTGCACTTCAAA
The DNA here is from genome assembly GCA_002353885.1 of Porphyromonadaceae bacterium UBA2720. GTDB lineage: Bacteria > Bacteroidota > Bacteroidia > Bacteroidales > Muribaculaceae > Sodaliphilus. Next base: position 104 of record DEKO01000108.1, on the reverse strand, counting down.
CCCAAGGAATTGTCACTGCTTGTCAACTACCGATATGACGACGGACTGACTCACATCAGCTACATCCGCTCGACCATGCAGTTCAACTGCGACTGGAAGCGGCG
>DEKO01000184.1:2824-9257 GCA_002353885.1 Porphyromonadaceae bacterium UBA2720 | reverse complement strand
ATGTATGGCAGGTTGATTTCGGTAGAAGTTGAGCTTGACAACTCAATCTTTGCCTTCTCGGCAGCCTCCTTCAGGCGCTGGAGTGCCATGGGGTCACGACGCAGGTCGATACCCTCCTGCTTTTGGAACTCGTCGGCTAGCCAAGTGATGATGCGCTGGTCGAAGTCATCGCCACCCAGATGGGTGTCGCCGTTGGTCGATTTGACCTCAAACACGCCACCACCCAGTTCCAGGATAGAGATATCGAATGTGCCACCACCCAAGTCAAACACTGCAATGCGCTTGTCATCGTCGGTCTTGTCCAAACCATAGGCAAGAGCAGCAGCTGTAGGCTCGTTGACGATGCGCTCCACCTTCAGGCCGGCGATTTCACCCGCCTCGATGGTAGCCTTGCGCTGTGCGTCGCCAAAGTAGGCAGGCACGGTGATGACTGCACTATCGACTGTGGTTCCGAGGTAGTCCTCAGCAGTCTTCTTCATCTTCTGCAGCACCATAGCCGAAATCTCTTGCGGGGTGTACTGACGTCCACCAATCTCGACTCTAGGCTGGTTGTTGCTGTTGGCGACTACCTTGTAGGGCATGCGCTCAACATCCTTGGTCACGTGATCCATGGTCTCGCCCATGAAGCGCTTGATTGAGAACACGGTTCCGGTGGGGTTCATGATGGCCTGACGCTTAGCGGGGTCACCGACGATGCGCTCACCATTTTCCTTAAACGCCACGACCGACGGCGTTGTGTTGCGCCCCTCACTGTTGGGGATCACGACGGGGTTTTTACCCTCAAGAACGGAAACACACGAGTTGGTGGTTCCCAGGTCGATACCAATAATCTTTCCCATTTTCTTATCTATTTTTTAGTTAATAATCTGATGAATGTGTCATGATCGCTCGTTGTGAGCAACCGCTAGAAGTTGAGCAAATGCCGTGCCAATGCCAAAAGTGACAATCCTGCCGCTCTGGTTGCTGACAAGATGTCACAGGACTGCAATTAAGAATCAAAAATTAAGAACTAAGATGGCATTGTGGCAGAGTTGCAGGCACTGGGCCGCGACAATGCCGCAGCCTACAAAAAAAAGCCCATAAAAAAACTAAAATCTAGATGCAGACCGGTGGATGTTGGATAAAAAGTTGTACCTTTGCACGCTTTTTTTGAGAACCGACACAAAAATGAAGCCCTCGCAAGCCCAGCAACAGAAGTTTGTCAAGATGACCACCCAGCCCGTGAGCCGTCTGGTGACGCAGTTGGCGCTTCCGTCAATCGTGAGCATGCTGGTGTCGGGCATCTACAACCTGGCCGACACGTTCTTCGTCGGTCAAATCAACACGCAGTCGGTTGCGGCCATGGGCATTGTGTTCAGCTACATGGCACTGATTCAAGCCATTGCCATGTTCTTCGGCCAGGGGTCGGGCAACTACATCTCTCGTGCGTTGGGTCGCCAGGACATCGACCAGGCCAGCACCATGGCATCAGTGGGTCTGGTGTCATCGATGGCCACCGGCATAGTTATAGCCGCATTGGGCTTCGCGCTGATGGGCCCCATCCTGCACTTCCTGGGCTCGACACCCACCATCATGCCCTACGCGCGTGACTATTTCACCTACATATTAATTGGCACCCCATTCATCATGGGGTGCTATACGTTGAACAACCAGATGCGTCATCAGGGCAATGCCACCCTGGCTATGCTTGGCATCATGTCAGGTGCTGTGCTCAACATCGCGCTTGACCCAGTGCTCATCTTCGGCCTGGATCTTGGCATCAGTGGTGCCGGCATCGCTACCGCGGTGTCGCAGTTCTTGGGGTTCTTGCTGATGCTAGCTCTAGCAGGACGCAACGGCGGTCTGGAGATACGTCTGAGTCAGTTCCGCCCCACCCTGCACCGCTACGCCGAGATTTCGGCCGGTGGTCTGCCTTCGCTGGCACGTCAGGGCTTGATGAGCATCTCAGCCATCAGTCTGAACTTGATGGCATCATACTACGGCGACGAGGCCATCGCCGCCTTCTCGGTGGTGGGCCGCATCGCCATGCTGGCCGGTGCAGCCATGATTGGCTACGGCCAGGGATTCCAACCGGTGTGTGGTTTCAACTATGGTGCGGGGCACTACAGCCGCGTTCGTGCTGCATTCTGGCACAGCGTTGAGGTGCTCACCATCTACTGCTCGTTGTTGGCCGTGGCCGGCTATGTGTTCGCAACCCCGTTGGTGGCTCTATTTGTCTCACACGACACCGGTGTGGTCCAGATAGGTGCCGAGGCACTTCGTTATCAGTGCCTGTCGTTCCCATTGAGTGGCTTCATCGTGATGTCCAACATGTATCTTCAGAACATCCGTCGCACTGTTCCGGCTGTCATTATGGCCTCGGCACGTCATGGCATCTTCTTACTGCCCGCATTGTTTGTGGGGCACTGGCTGCTAGGTCTGACAGGCATCGAGATGGCCCAGGCCGTTGCCGATGTCATCTCGTTTGTGCTGGCCATCCCCCTGTCATTGCATGCGTTGCGCACCATGCACCGTAAGGCATAAAGACCTGAATAGGTCAGTTTTTCTTGATTTCCCAGTAACCTTTGTATTGCGCATCACGAGCTTTTTTGCCAAACTGACGTTCGCACTCGTCAGCAATCTCATACTCGGACGGCGAAGAGAAACTAGACATGACTTGGATGACTGTGCCACGCGGCATGCCCGCCCGTGGCTCCTTGAGTTTGCAGGTAAATACTTGTGCCATAATGAGACAATAAAGAATTAATAAATAGTTGCCGCAGACACGGCATTGAGTTACTATTGTTTAGAGTTTTGCTCTAAACTTTGTGCAAAGTTAATAGAATATATTCAAAACATTGAATTTCATTTTATTTCAAATCACCATCACTCCATTTCATTTTGTTTCATTTTGCATTTTTTAGCGCAACTGGCGGGATTTAACATTTGTTTGTAAAACAGTTTGTGTGTCAGTATTTGGGCGATTGAAATAAAACCATTATTTTTGTAGCGGGTTTTCTTGGGCAACTCTTCAATGCTTAAGAGTCTTGAGTTATATTCTTAAACTAAATTCAGAAAAAACGATGAGCGAAGATATCAATAAAGAGAAGTTGGCGGCATTGCGGTTGTCGGTAGAGTTGCGTCTAGGCCATGGTGTGAACACACCCAGCGAGTTCAAGCGTCTAAGTGAGGACATCAAGCAACAGTTGGGACGAGCCATTAGCCAGAGCACGCTGATGCGCCTGTGGGGCTATGTGAACAGCACTACTCAGCCCAATGCATCTACCCTGGACGCTCTCTCCATTTACGCTGGCTATCACGACTTTGCATCGTTTAACACAAACATTAATGAGGGTAGTGACACTGTATTGTCTGAGAGCATCAATGTCGATAGCGACTTGTCGCCTCGCGACCATATAGAGCTGCGATGGTCGGGCAATCACGTCGTGTTGGCCCGTCACTTGGGTGGTGCTCAGTTTGTGGTCGAACACAGCGAGAACAGCAAGCTCACAGTGGGCGACACATTCACCTGCCACCTTTTTATTCAAGGCCAGCCATTATATCTTGACAATCTGGTGCACCAAAGCATGGCTCCACGGTGCTACGTCTGCGGCAAGAGCCATGGAGTGAATTTTAAAGTGATTCCCGCCGTCAAATAACTTAACTCGGAGATCTCGTATTCTAAGAACTAAACCCAAAGCGATACATTAAATGACAACCGACTCGTCGACATCGGGCATAGTAGTAGACTCATTTGAGGCCATCAACGACCACTTTACCGAATTGGAGATGCTGGGTGAACACGGGCACTATGTGCTGGCCCGCGCCAAACGGTATGGGCGCTGGTCGATGCTCAAGGCCCTGGCTCCTGCCGAGTCGCAGCAGATGGCTTATCGTGAGCTGCTGGTCAAGGAGTTTGAGATCATGTCCCGGTTGCAACATCCGGGTGTGGTCGAAGCCAAAAGCCTTGAGGATGTGCCGGGCTTGGGCCGCTGCATCGTCATGGAGTGGGTTAACGGTGCGACGTTGAAGGAGTGGTTGTCTGCCGGCTCGCACTCTCGCGACGAGCGCCGCCAGGTGGCACACCAGTTAATGGATGCCCTGTCACACATTCACAGCCAGGGTGTTGTGCACCGTGACATCAAGCCCAGCAACATCATGGTCACCAACACTGGTCAGTCGGTGAAGGTGATAGACTTCGGGCTTGCCGACACCGACGCGCACACCACGCTCAAGCAACCCGCGGGCACCGTGAGCTATATGGCCCCCGAGCAGGCCACCGCGTCGCAGCCCGACGTTCGCAACGACATCTACAGCCTGGGCATGGTGCTCAAGCAGATGGACCTAGGCGGCCTCTATCGTCGGCCCATCGCGCGCTGCCTGCTGCCCATCAACGAGCGCTACCCGAGTGTCGACGAGCTGCAGGCCGACCTGCGGCACCGCGCCACACGCCGCCGCATCGCGGCCATCGCTGGCGCCGCCACCCTGCTGCTGGCACTGGCCGTGGGCAGCACTTATGTCCTGGCGCGCACGGGCCATACCACCGACACGGCTACCAGCCAGCGGGTCGACTCGCTGCACCAGCTGCTGGAGGAGACCTCGACGGTGGTGGGTGATGCCATGCGTGAGCAGGACAGCCTGGTGCGCCGCCTCAAGGGACTGAACGACAGTCTGGCCGCGCTCAACATGGCCAACGGCGAGCTGCGGCAACAGCAGGCCGAGCGCGACGCGCGGCAGCACCTGGTGGACGAGGCCATCGCCGAGGGCTACCGCCGCATCGACGCCACCAATGCCGCCACCCACCTGCGCGAACACCTGGACACGCTGAGTCGTGGCGATTACGTATGGGTCGACTGGAACCGCCTAAGCCGCGAGGGACGCATCGTTGCCATGCCTAAATATATGCTGGAGATTCGCTCACGTTTCACTTCGAAGGAATTGTCCGAGATTGAGTATGCCCTGACCGAACATTGCACCCACTATGAGGTGACCATCCAGCAGCGCATCCACGCCAAGAAGGTATTTATATACTACGAAAACAGTATTATAGAAGGGGATTAACAAGTAATGCACAATGCATAATGCCGGTGGGTGACACACTCCCCCTACCCTCTTCTAACTTAAGGCCGCTGAAAAAGTAATAAACCGCGAATTACGCGAATCAAACGCGAACCTATAGCTCGCAACCGAACGTGCGCAATTTTTCTTAAATATAATTTGAAATCACATAGCGTGCATGCGGCATGCCGAGGCCCTACAACAATCAGGTATCGGCCGAACCACTACTGAGCTACTTTTGATGGTTCTGGCGACACCGCGCCCTTGAGGGCATCGAGTTCGGCCTCGAGGCGGCGCACCTGGGCACGTGCACGGGTGAGCTGGCTCTCCAGCTCGTTGATGCGCAGCTCGATCTCATCCACCTTGAGCTCATCGCCGGTGGGCATGGTCGACTGGATGACGCGGAACTCGCGCCAGCCCTTAGTGTTGCGATAAGCCTCCTCGCAGCCCGGCGGCACCACCAGGATGGTCGACAGGGCATGATAGGGCTCGAAGATGTCCTTGAACTTTCCACCATAGAACGGGTGTATGTCCTCGATGATATTGGGCACAGGGTTGCGGCTCACAATCACCCGCAACCGAGGACAGTCGTGGAAAGCCCCTTTCAGTATGCCGCCCATCGTTGATGGCAAGACGACAGTAGTCAGATTGTGGCAACCCTGGAATGCGCCGGGGCCAATCTCAACCACAGGGTAGGCGCGGCCGTTGTGGACGATGGTGTCGGGTATGCGTGCCTCGGTGATGCTCATGTCCAGACAGGTGTCGAGCGTCATGTGGGGCGCGTCCCAGTTGCTGTAGAGAAAGATGCCCTGCTTGATGCGGGCAATGCGTCCCTGCGCCAGGGTCATCAGACTCACCATGGCCAAGACGACAAACAATCCTACTGCATTCAATTTATTCATCGGTCAGGGGAACTGGAGACGATAGCGGTTGAACTGGTCGATGTCGAGCGGCTTGAGCCCGCAGTTGTCGAGTGTTCGCAGCTCGTTGTGGTCGTTGACATAGAGGCGCTGCACGGGCTGGAAGGCCGCGTTGCTCAGCGCCAAGTCAGGCCGCAAGAGACGGGTGCGAATGCCAGCCATGTCGAGCAATGTGTGGTACATCACCATGTTGGTCGAGATGGGCTTCTGCGAGTTGCCGGCCAGCGTCTGCCATTGTGCGGGGTGTGCCTGACGCCACGAGTCGGTGGCCCAGGCGATGAAGGGCACGCGCAGCTGGTAGTAGGTGGGAATGGGCGATGCGTGGAGGAAGCGTCCGCGACTGTCGTCGAAAATGTCCTCACCATGATCGCTAGTGTAGAGCATGACGGCGCGGCGGCCACTGGCGTCAAGCGTGGCCATGACGCGACTGAGCACATAGTCGGCGTAGGCGACGGTGTTGTCGTAGGCGTTGACCA
>DEKO01000184.1:0-2745 GCA_002353885.1 Porphyromonadaceae bacterium UBA2720 | reverse complement strand
GGATATCTGTCGCGATATTCAAAGTGCGAGCCGTAGCAGTGGAGCACAATGAGCAGTGGCTGTGTGGGCTGTGCCTTGAGCCGGCGGTCGAGCAGCGTGACCAACTCCTCGTCGTAGGGATTGGCCGTGAGAGGCAAACTGTCCTTGATGAAGTGTATGTCCTGCGCCTCGCAGCCCAGGAAGTCGATAAACGAGCCGTTGCGCCGCTGATTGCTGTAGAACGAGGTCTTGAAACCAGCCTCCTGGAAGGCGCTGATGAGGCCCCGCTCGCAATAGAGACTGTCGTAGTCGCCCTGGCTGGCCACGGGTGTGAGCAGCAGCGGAACACTCTTGTGTGTGGTGTTGCTCATGGTGATGGCGTCGCGGTAGAACACCAATGAGCGCGCAATGGAGTCGCCCTGCAGATGTGGCGTGGTTGGCCTGTCGTATCCGTAGAGCGCCATGTGGTCGGCAAAGAGTGTCTCGCCGATGACTAGGACGTAGACCTCGGGCACCGAGTCACGCCTCACGAGCACGGCATCGTGCTTAAAATCGGCCGAAGTCTTGGAATAATTAGCCGACTGGTAGGCTCGCTCGAATGCCAGCAGGAAATTGTAAGTGCCGTTAATGGGGAAAATGTCGTCCTGAATGCGGAAGCGTTTGTCCTTAAGACAATTGACACCAAGCAAGATGAGTCCAATAACCAACAACGCCCCACCAATGATGCGCTGGTTGTGACGGAAGGCCTCGCGCAGGGTGGCCCGGTTGCGAATCGAAACAATGCTCAATGCAATGCCTGTGCCATAGACCACAATAACAAAGATGACCGACGGCAGCAGCTGTGAGAGCAACTCGCCCACCTCGGTGGGGTTGGTGGTAATGACATTGAGGAACATATCGACGGCAATGGGCGACTCGCCAAAGAGGTAGAGCAGCACAATCTGGAAGGCTGCCACGAAATGAAAGAAGAACAACCACCAGAACATGTGTCCGGGCTTGGCCTTGAGCGTCATGGCCAGCCAGAACGCCCCCAACGGCAGGATGATGTTAACCACGCGAGTGAGCAGTCCTGTCGACTCGGTGAAAAACATAAACAGGTTGGGCAATATCAACATTGCCAGGAACAACCAGAAGAGAATATGTTGGTTTTTGAACAGTTTCATTGGTTAGTTTTTTTTCGAGCATTCGAGCAATCGAGCAATCGATGGGGGCGAGGGGGGTTAGAAGGCCTCGTTGATGTTGAACATGAAGCCCGACTGGCCTTTCTTGCCGAAGCCGTAGTCAAGTCGCACGTTGACGCGACGGCGAAACTCCCAACGCAACCCCACCCCATAGTTGGGCAACCAGTTGCGGAACGAGTCGCTGTCGTGAAACACGCTTCCTGCCCCACCCCATACTACAGCCCCAAAGCGGCGCCAGATATATTGTCGAACCTCGACTTGCGCGGTGGTCATATGTTTGTCGCGATAGCGCCCCTTGTAGTAGCCGCGCATGTTCTCGCTGTTGCCCATCAGTGCCATCATTGCCCACGATGGGTTGCCGAGATTGAACAGTGCGGTCACTTGTCCTGCAATCACAGCCCCTCGCCATGCCCGGTGGTAGTAGCATGCCTCGAGGTTTGTGGTTGAGTAGGCATAGCGGTTCCATAAAAATTTGGGTCGGAACATCTGATTGAGGTAGACATATACTCCACTATAGGCATTGGTCATGAGGTCGCGACTGTCATACTGCATGGTGATGCCGAAGCCATAGTTGCGCACGACGTGGTCCTGACCATCAAGCAGTTCCTCGTCCTCAATGGCACCACTGCTGGCATAGTCCCACTGCAACATCGGCCCGACATAGAAGTCCTCGGCCAACCTGAAAAGGAACTCACCCTTGACCTTGTAGCTGTGCTGATGGAGCTGCGTGTGCCGGTCGCTGTTGCCTCGCTCGTAACCAATCCCCCAAAAGTCACGCGGGGCATACTCGACCTCCATGTCATAATTAAATCTCTTGCTTTCCTCGGGGAAGAACATGGTGCCCTCAACACCCAACTTCCAGAATCCTGCGGTAGTGATGTTTCCGGTGATAGTAGCATTGCTAGGTTGAATGGTGTCGCAACCATTCAGTCGATATTGAGCGACACCTGCCACTCCCAGACTGAAACGCGAGTCATTGGCATAGCTAGGCCCACCTAAAAAGCTAATACTAAATCGTTTAGGATTTGACGCAACTGTGTCATTATCTAGACTGAGATAATCTTTAATCTTCTGGAAGAATCCGCCCCGACGCAGCGAGTCGGCCGGCTCGGCCACAGCCACAAGCCCCACCATGAGCAACAGATATGTCACAAAAATGCGAAACATGGCCGCAAAGGTAGTAAAAAGTTTTTAGTTATCTGTTGTTAGTTGTTAGTTTTTAGTTGATCGTTGGTCGTTGCGAAGCCCTGGCTGGGGAGAGGAGCTGCGGCGCGGCGTTTTTTCGAGCATTCGAGCGATCGAGTGTTCGAGCATTCGAACATTCGAGGGGGCGAGAGGGGCTGGGTTAGGGGGCTGGGTTAGGCGGGGCGGGTGCCTTGGCAGTCAGGATATGCCGAGCAGCCCCAGAATTGGCTTCCGGCTTTTGTACCGCGCTTGATGGTGCGCTTGATCATGGGTTTGCCGCACAGGGGGCATGAGGGTGCTCCTTGCTCCACCGACTGGGTTGTCAGTGCGGCGACACGCTCCTTGGTTAGCCCCTCGGTGAAACCCCCGGAATGCTTAAACTCATCCAGCTGTCTTAAAA
>DEKO01000186.1:2841-14846 GCA_002353885.1 Porphyromonadaceae bacterium UBA2720 | reverse complement strand
TGGTGTTGATATTGTTGACGTAACTGTAGATGTTCTCGTTGAACGATGTGTTATAGGTCATGGCCACCTCCACAGGTATGTCACCCTTGTTGGTGCTGATGTGAATCACATCGTCAATCAGAGCTTCCTTGCTTGCGTCGATATAGCGCACGAACTCGTCTAGGCCGGTCTTGCTGTAGAAAGTCTCGCTGTGCGGGTTGCCCTCCTCGTCCTTGTTGCGCAGGTCGGTCAGCGTGAGCTTCACGCCGGCATTCAGATAGGCCAGGTCGCGCAGTCGCGTGGCCAAGATGCTGTATTCGTAGACGGTGGTCTGGAAAATCTCGGCATCGGGATGGAACAGCACCGTTGTGCCATGCTCTTCCTCGCTGCAGTCGCCGATGACTGCAACCTCGGCCTTGGGCTTGCCCTTGCTGTACTCCTGCATATAGACCTTGCCGCCGCGGCGAACCTCGGCGCGCAGATAGTCGCTCAGCGCATTGACGCAGCTCACGCCCACACCGTGCAAGCCGCCAGAAACCTTGTAGGAGCCTTTGTCAAACTTGCCACCGGCATGCAGCACGGTCATCACGACCTCGAGTGCGCTCTTGTGCAGCTTCTCATGCTCGTCGACGGGAATGCCACGGCCGTTGTCGCTCACCCGGATGCTGTTGTCCTCGGTGATGACTACATCGATCGTGTCGCAGAAACCGGCCAACGCCTCATCAATCGAGTTGTCCACCACCTCGCTCACAAGATGGTGCAAGCCCTTGACGTGCGTGTCGCCGATGTACATGGATGGGCGCTTGCGAACGGCCTCTAGCCCTTCGAGCACCTGAATATTACTCGCGGAATACTGTTCTTCTTCTTGTTCGATATTATAATCTTCAGCCATAAATCTGGTTTGTATCGAGACGAGAAATGTGCTCTCGCCTAAAAGCATACAAAATTACTACAATTTCGCCACATGGCAACGAAATCATACCTTAAAAAAACAAAAAAGGATAAGGCATTGTGCTAACCTTATCCCTAGCCATTCAGCCATCGGTTGATGACTTCAACGCAGCAACTCACCTATGGTGGTGTTGAGATTGAACATCAGGGTGGTAGCGCCGGTGTGGGGTTGGGCCAGAGCAATGCCGAAGCCGAAGGCCTTAACGCGCAGGCCAGCTCCCACCGAGAAGCCCGACAGGAAGTTGCGGTTGTAGGTCGACATGTCGGTGCGTGTGCGGTAGTTGTAGCCGATGGCAAGGTACAGATTGTCCTTGGGCAAAACCTCCACGCCGAACACCAGGTGACGCAGCAGATTGCTGCCGAATGACTCTTTCTTGGTCAGGGCACTGCGCGTGTTGTTGTTGCCCGATGGGGTGTAGTAGGGCGACTTCCACTTGGTCAGTCCATAGGCCGTGAGCGACAGACGCAGCGGCAGGCTGCTCAAGGTCTTGCTCACACCCAGTTGAATGTCCCAAGGGAGCGGATCTTTGGTCTCGTTGAACTTCTTGATTTGTCCGCCCAGGTGTTTGGCTACAATCGATGCCGAGAACTCGTGGTCGGGGTTGTAATAGTTGATGCCCAGGTCGGCGGCGATGGCATTGGCACTGAATTCCTCATACTTCGAGTGCAGAAACTTCAACGTGATGCCGCCGCGCAGATACTGGTTGATATCGTGACTATAGGTAACGTTGAACGCCAGGTCGCTGGCGCTGAACTGGCCGGTCGACACGCCCGTGATGTCATAGCCCTCCATCGATCCGTAGCCATAGTGTTGGATGCCCACTGCAAATGCGCCATGCTCTCCCACGCCCTGCCCGTAGCGGGCGCCCATGAAGTTGCTGCCACCCAAGTAGCGCATATAGTTCAGTCCCACCTGCTTGTCGATTTCGCCGCCCATTAGTGCTGGGTTCTGCTCTACAAGGTTGATGTCGTCATCAATGATGGTGATGTTGTGTCCGCCCACGGCATAAACGTGGCTCGACACGGGCACGCTCAGGTAGTTATAAGCATTAGTCCCGTCCTGCGACCAGCACATCAGTGTCCAGCCCAGTGCAAGCAACATGATGATATGTATTCTGCGATAATTCACACGTGTTATCATTTGTTCTTATGACTAATCTAACGCAAAAAAAAGGCAAATCGTATGTGATGCGACTTGCTTTTTGTTTCTTGACGAGAGCCGAGGCTGACTAAAGGCGGAATGCAATGGGCAGTACGCAACGCACGGCTACCGTCTGTCCACCCACCTTGCCGGCCTTCCATCGTGGCATCTCGCTGATGACACGCATCGCCTCGCGGTTGAGTGACTCATCTTGTGCGCCGCGTATCACCTTGATGTTTGACACCTTGCCGTCGGTGCCGATGATAAAGCTGCACAACACGCGACCTTGGACACGATTTTTATAGGCATGATAGGGATATTCGCGTGTCCGGTTGATGAAATTAATCAATCCGTGCTCGCCGCCAGGAAACTGAGGCTGCACGTCGACATAGTCAAACTCATAAACCTCAATCGCATCGTAGGCGGTGCGGTTGGGCGACATCGGATTGACTGTAGTCACATGGCGTACTTGCGACACAGCAGTCAGGGCGACTGCTGCCAGCAACAGGACTATGTTCACATGCTTGAGCATTGCAATTATTCGGTTTTTCGCTTGCAAATATAGTGGTCTAATTGCAATTGTCAAGCAAATTGACTGAAAATTTGAAAATGATTAAGTTTGTTTTATGAATTTTTACTGATTGCTACTAAAACTTCGTAATTTTTTACAAATATTTTCAATCATGCCCATGGATCCTGGTTCATGGGAATGCGCACGTCGGGCATCAAACCGTCGGTCATCCACACAAACCACTGGCCCGTGCTGGGCTTGCGGCGCAGGTCTAGCTGGCGAGGACTGTCGGCACCACTTGACGGAATAAAGAGCGTGGCCATGTCCTGGTTCTGGTAGGTGTAGGGAGTGGTCATCACCATGACTGACAGCGGAGTGACGGGCGTGTAGTTGTTCTGTGGCGACGTGCCGTTGAGATAAGAAACCATCTTCCAGGGCTTGCCCGACAGTCGGTCGCGCAGGAACTGTATCTCCATGGGCGACAGCGGACGCGGACCTCGCAGGTAGTTGAGCATCTCAATCGTGGCTTGAGGGTTCTGGCAGTAGTTGCACAACACGGCCACGGTCAGAGCGGCCACCTCAAACTCGTTGGTCAGTGCCGCAAATGGCATCTGCTGCAATTGTTGCAGGTTCTGTGGAATGAAGGGGATGGGCACCGAGTAGGCATTGTTGCCACCGGCGGGGGCACCGCCACCCATCAAGTTGTCAAGAAATCCCATAGTTTTATAGTTTTCGGTTATTGGTTTTTTGTTATCAATTCTGTCGGCATAGCGATTTTCAACCCTTAATTGAAAAGATGGAAAAGTTCACCTTGCCATAGACACGATGCTGGATGAAGTTGGGCAGCGACGTGAAGTCGTTGGCACGCGAGTGCTCGACAATGATGAGGGTGCCTGGCTTGACCATTGCTGAGTTCATGATCAACTCAGGTATCTGTGCCAACTCGGGCAGGTCATAAGGGGGGTCGGCAAAGATGATGTCAAACTGCTGCTGGCACGTGGCGATAAAGCGGAACACGTCGCCACGCATCGGGGTCACCATCTGCGCGTTCAACTGGTCCTTGACGCGACGGATGAAGTCGTATTGCGTCTTGGCCTTCTCGACACAGACCACCTGCGAGCAGCCGCGCGAGGCAAACTCAAAGGTCACAGCACCTGTGCCGGCAAACAGGTCCAGAGCTGTCAAGCCATTGAAGTCGACTAGGTTCTCTAGTACGTTAAATATGTTCTCGCGCGCCATGTCGGTTGTGGGGCGAGCGGTGATGTTAGTGGGCACGTCGAAGCGACGGCGGCCATATTGTCCACGGATTATTCGCATAGGGCTAGCGTGATGAGGTTAAACGGTGCACGCATGGCGTCATGGCTCAGGTGCATGGCGGCTGCAGGGAAGATGGCAGGCATCACATAGTTAATGTAGCGGCGCAACTCGGCTGACACTTGGTCGCGGATGGACTTGTCGCCAGTGAGTTGCAACTCGTCGCTGTGCACATCCATGCCCAGGCTCTCCCAGGCGTGCAGTGCCATGAAGGCAGCATCGGTGTGCGTGCGCACATCGAAGGTGTTGGCCAGTTGAAGACGGTCGTGTTCGAACACTACCATGTCCATCTGCTCGTCATGGAAGTTGAGAAACATGCGCCGCACACTGCTGCGCTGGCAGAAGCGGGCATAGTAGTCGCACAACGGTTGCAAGTGGTGAACGATGGGGGCCATGTTGAACGTGCGCTGCAAGAACCCCAGCAATTCAGGTGGCAACTCAAATGCCAGTTTAACACCGCTCACGGGCAACTCGCACAGGGCTGTGTCGCCATCCATGTCGGGATATTGCGCACGCAACAGTGTGTCGGCTTCGCTATCGTCGCTCACGTCTGGTGGCAGCAAAACGAAGTGACGCGTGTCGACTAGTAGCCGAACCTCTCCATAGTCGTCGAGCAGTGCCGAGTTGTCATATACTGCATTCTCAACCGACTTGAGGTAGCTTCCGGCCGATGAGTCTAGTGGAATCTCACCGGCAATGAGCGAGTTGTCCTGTTCGCGGTTGAACAGCATGTAGCGCAACACACGCTTGTGCAACGCCAGATGCAGCGTCCACAACTCAGGATGCGCGATGTTGATTTCGCCTGTATGGTTCGATAGATTGCTCATGCGTCTATGTTTTCAGGCGCAAAGTTAGGCATTTGTGACGGATTTTTGGCTACAATTGTTCAAAAAATCAAAAACTTTTAGTATTTTTGTCGGCGATATGATTGTCAAATCATTTACTAAAACTACTAATATGAGAATGAAACAACTTTTTTTGATGGCGGCTATTGCAACAATGCCGCTTGTGGCATGCAATGCCAGTGACTCAAACAGCAATGCAACCGAGCAGACGACAACAACCGATGCCGCACCTGTTAAACCCGACCTGGGATTCCTCAAGAAACTTGGTGTGGATGTGAGCCGGCTGCAAGCAATCGGAGATAAGTATGACAGCGACCAGCAGTGGGAGGCGACAGTGCTCAATGACGAACAGATAATCGCGCTGTTGCCCATGGTCAAGAGCATGAATGATGTCGAGATCGAGGGCGGCTATGACATCGAGGCGGCCAAAGCAATGCCCGGAGGGCACACCATGCTGATCTTTGCCGTCGAGTATGGCGACTCGGGAGCCGAGTTGATGGGCATCTACGACCGCGACGGCAATCTCACCGACTTCATGCAGCTGGGCAACATCCGTGAGTTCAGCACCGTGCAGTGCAACGACGAGATGACCCAGGGCACAGCACAAGTTACTCACACCACCTTTAAATTCAACTCCCCGTCCGAGTTCATCATCGACAAAACCGTCAAGGTGGCCGACTGGAAACGCGCCCCCGGCGACGAGGCGTTGCCCAGCAATTTCACCAAAGTGCACTGGCTGGTGCAGACGCTCGACAGCTATGAGGTCGATGACCAGGGACGCATCACGCTCGTCGATGAGAAGGAAGTCAAGCGCCAGGGCGAGGTTGACCCCGATGTGGAGCGGTGGAGCGGCATTGCACGGCTGGGGCAACTGCCCGCCAGCGACCCCAACCGCATCGAGCGCCTCAACGACAAGGCCAACGAGCTGTATGAGCAGTTGGGACGTGGCGACTATGACGCCGATCCCAGCTACCACATCCAGATGGTACTGGCCGAGTACTTCGACAGCAACCCGCAGACACTGCTGCAATGGATCTACAACAACCGCGGCAAGAAGACTCTGCTGGTCGAGCACTTTGAGCAAATATTCGCCAATGGCTGGCGCAACAAGTTCACTCTGGTCAAGGCCATCGAGCAGATGCGCAACCCCGATGCCCAGCAATATCTCAACGACCTCACCGCGCAGTGGGGACCTAGCGACGCTGTCGGCTGATTTTTCAATGCATCATGTACAATGTATGGACGCTGCGTGCCGCGTTGTCATCCAGCATGGTAACGGCAGAACTACTGCCACTACCGAACTCCAGAATTACCAAAAAGGTAACGGCTTTACTACTTCACTACTTTGCTCCTATAACTCTACTAATAATCTTACATAATATGAGAGTGAAGAATCTTATCCTGATGGTGGCTATTGCCACGATGCCGCTAGTGGCATGCAATGCCAACGGCGCAAGCACTAATGCAACCGAGCAGGCTGCACCGGCAGCCGCAGCGCCCCAGAAACCTGACCTGGGCTTCCTCACCGCAATGGGCCTTGATGTGAGCAACCTCAACATCATCAATGACGTGTGGGAGTTTACTGTTGACATGATTGATCTGAACAAAGACCAGGCACTCAAACTCCTGCCCATGGCACAGTTTCTCTTTGACGGAGATATCTATGACGGCAGATACTACATCACTGCTGCCAAGGCGCTGCCTGATGGCTACACCATGCTGCTCTATGGCTGGGAGACCGGCGATGACGCCAGCCTGGAGATGATGGCCATCTATGACAAGGATGGCTACATCACCGACTTCATGCAACTGGGCAACATGGGCGAGTTCAGCGACATCGAGCAGAACGATGAGTACACGCAAGGCCGAGCGCAGATGACCGATATTGATCTCAAGTTCACCGCGCCTGGGGTGTTCACCCTCGACAAGACAGACAAGGAGGCTGATTGGCAGCGCGACCCCAATGATGAGAACGGAGAGCGCCAAGCAACCAAGGTGTACTGGCTCGTGCAGACAATGGAGACCTACAGTGTAGACGGCAGTGGGCATATCGCATTGGATAGCCGCAAAGAAGTCAAGCGTGAAGGAACGCCCAACGAGGAGTATGAGTCATCGACTGCAATCAACGACCTCGCGCGACTACCCATGTCCGATGCCACCCGCATAGACAAACTCAATGAACTGGCTGGCAAAATGAAACAGACGCTTGGCGAGCAAAAATATGCCGATGGTGCTGGCTATAACGTTATGTCGGCTATCGGCGAAGTTTTTGCCAGCAATCCTGACGCATTTTTTCAGTGGATCTATAAGAACCGCGACAGCAATGGCCTGATTGTCGAGCATTTGCAGAAATCCATTACTTACTCTTACCTCAGCAAGACCGTGTTAGACGAAGCCATCAGCCAGATGACCGACAAGGCTGCTCAAAAGTATATCAAAGACCTCACCGCCGGTTGGCAACCAGAATAGCCTTTAGGCGATAACAAAATCAATGTCATGGCCGCAACCACGGTCGGCTATGCCGCGGCCACGTCGCGGCCATGATTTCTTTTCAAAACCCAAACACATCATGAAACGAATACTCATCACGATGGCTGCGGTGGTGGCGATGCTCACCGCATGCAACGCCACCCCAACGGGTGGCAACACATCGCCAGAACAGGCTGCCCGGGTGCAGAAGACCAATGACTTCGCCTTCCTGACCAACATGGGCATTGACATCGAGCCGGTGACCGAGGTCAAGCGGCTCAACGACATCGCCAACACCGTGGGGCCGCAGCTCACTGCCGAGCAGATGGCTCAACTGACCGCGCCGCTGGGCGAGCACTTCATCGAGGAGATGGGCTCTATCAATCTGCTGGCCGTTCGCGACATTGACGGCGAGCACACGCTTTGCTTCTATGCCATCCACAACGGTGCCGGCTGTGATGCTGCCATGGCTACCTACGATGCGCAAGGCAAGCCCTGCGATGCCATGATGCTCAGCCGCTGCCACGAGTTGTGGCCCGTCAATCCCGAGACCTTCGAGGGCAACCTGGCGCGTGAACTGACCGCCGAGGTCGAGTTCAACGGTCAGCGGCACTTCAACATCATGCATCGGTTGCAGGAAATGGTCTATGACCCATCGACCGACGAGCGCAGTGCGCCACAGTGGG
This sequence comes from Porphyromonadaceae bacterium UBA2720, assembly GCA_002353885.1. Lineage (GTDB taxonomy): Bacteria > Bacteroidota > Bacteroidia > Bacteroidales > Muribaculaceae > Sodaliphilus. Next base: position 6,950 of record DEKO01000186.1, on the reverse strand, counting down.
CGGTCAAGTGGCATCAGGACTACGACATCGACAAGGACTGCCACTTTGTGCTCAAGGAGCAGAAGGAGGATGCTCGCACTGGCAACAAGAGCGCCATCGACGAGGTGGTGTATATGAACATGCGCCTGGCCACCTTCGCCACGCAGTCGGTCAACGACCCGCGTGTGCTCGACCAGTGGAACAAGGCCATCCCCGAGTGGGAGCAGTTCTACAAGAGCGTTGATCTGAGCTACATCGACAGCGACTTGAATGCACTGTTTGACAACAACCCCGTGCGCTTCCTGCAGTGGATGGCCAGCCATCGCGGCAAGGACAACCACATATTGCCCTACTTCACCAAGGGTGAGGCATGGTACCGCCCCAGCGTCGAGGCCCATCTTGACTCGCTCAGTGACGGCGATCAGACCTACATCCGCTCACTCATCAAGGGTTGGGAACAATGAGAACAAAAATATTGTTATTTTCGTGCGTGATGGCGTTGTTGGCGGTGGCATGTGGCACCACGACAGGCAAGAATGGTGATGAAGTCGGCTCGACTGTGCCCGACTCGCTGCGGCGCACCCTGCAATTCATCACCGACTTGGGCATCAACCCCGACACGCTCATGATGCCCGAGTGCATCAATTATCCCGTGTTCGCCGACACTGTGTTGCACAGTCACTGGCTCACAGCCGACGAGGCCGTCACCCTGGGCATGCAAGTGCTGTGCGGTGTTGATGCCGATGGCACGCCCGCCCAGTTGATGTGCATCCATCCTGTCAGTCAGGAGGTCACTCTGCTAATGTTTCAGGTCTACTATGGCGACCACTCGCCTGTGGTGCTGGCCACCTATGACAAGGATGGTGTCATCGTAGACTTGATGAACGCTGGTACTTGGGCAGGCGTGAACACTCGCTATGATAGGTTGATGGTGAGTATTGGTGTTGACTCGACGGTGATGAAACTGGGCAGTGGCGGCAAATTTGTACTCTACCGAACGCTCACACAAGTTGAGCCTGTCCATGATGGGTCAATGATTTTTGGGATCCATCATGCCACCTTCGACTACCAGATTGACCCCGTCACGGGCATCATCACACTGCTCGGGCGCACCGTTGACAAGGCGGACGTGATTCCAGAGTTTGCTCAGCAACGCCAACTCGAGGAAATCACCTGGTCGCCGATACAGGACGAGGAGGTGATGGCGCGGTTTGAGGCCTTGGCGCAGGCCAACGCGATTCCCAACAACTATCTGGACATCGAGTTGCTGCTGCGTCTGGATTTCACCCCATGGTCGGTGTTGCGGTGGCTCTATGAGCACCCCAGCAGCCGTGTCAAGCAACTGCTGATGGATGCCGTCAAGGAAAACCAAGTCGATGCCGATCGCCTCAAGCACGCCATCAGCACCGTCGACGATCCCAAGGTCAAACAATACTGGAAAGACCAGTTTAACCTAAAATGATGGTGCGTGGTCACTCGGTGCGGATGACCGTGGCGGCGGCACTGACGATGGCATACATCGTGACCAGGGCCATGATGGCCATGTAGAGCAGGTCGCGCACGGTGACCGTGCCGTCAAGGCTCATAATCATCGACCGCCAACTCAAGGCACACACCAGTGCCACAATGACATAGACCGCAGTCATGAACCAACTGCGGTGGTGGCGTGCGGGCAGACGGTTGAGCACGCGACGTGTGAACCAGCGGTTGTCGGTCGCCGGGTAACTTTCTTGCTTGATCAGTTGGCCAAACTGGAGGTCGTCTTGGTCGTGTTTCATATCAGTAGGGTGTTTTAGTAACCATTAAAAAATAAGTGGGCATGATTCAGCTTAGATTTTTAGTTCATTTTTGTTTTGCGAAGAAGGAGTTATGCGGGCATAACGACTGATGAGCAAAGCAAAAAGGGACAAAAAGATGAGCTGGAGGTACCACCATAATAAATCATATCAAATTATTTTTTTATGGTTACTTAATCAGTTGTCTCATTTTTTCTTTGCCTCGCCGCAAGTGCGACTTGACAGTATTCTCGGGCATCGACACGATTTGAGCCACTCGCTTGACAGGCAGGTCTTCGATATAGAACAGGGTGATGATGGCTCGCTCGGTCTCGTCGAGTTGTGCCAGTGCCGCGCGCACCGTCAGACTGGCTTCGGTGGCTATGGCCGAGCGGTCGGTCATGGCCTCACCCGCTGTGACATTGTCGAGCTCTTGCGTGGGATGCTGTGCCCGGGCATGGCTGTAGAATTCGTTGTAGGCGATGCGGTAGAGCCAGGTGGCGAAACTTGACAGTCCCTTGAAGTTGCGCACGTTGACATAGGCCTTGAGGAAGGTCTCCTGCGCCAGGTCGTCGGTGAGCATCTCGTCGCCGCCCGTGAGGTTCATCAAGAATCGGCGCAACTGCGACTGATAGGCCTCAACCAGCTGCCCGAAGGCTTGCCGGCTGTCGCCCAACGCGCATTGCGCTATCAGTCGCAGTTCGTCGATTTTTTTCATTGTTTCTCTCAGATTTCTCGGAAGGATTGTCAACCACAACCCTAACCCTTAACCCTTAAACTCACTTGTTGCGCCAGGCGTTGATGGCGTCGCGCTGCTCCTGATACTCGATAAAGCCCTTGCCCAATCCGATGAGTACGAGGATTGAGAAAACGCCTACCAGCATGGTTTCGTGGAACATAATCATCAGTCCCAGTCCCACGGCCACCAGGATGAAACTGTTCTGGAAGGCGCGCCAGTTGATGCGCGGCTTACCCATGGCTGGATGCTGTGTCGCTTGCGTGGCTTGACCATTCCACGGGTCATTCTGCACATTGAAGGGAGGTGGTGTGGGCGTGCCCTCATCGTCGACTGTAGGTTCAGCAGGTGTGCCGTCGTTGATGGGCGTGCCTTGGACGGGCTGCTGTGGGGCAGGGGTGTTCCACACGGGCTGTGCCGGTGCATGGCCGTCGAATATGTAGGGCGGCAGCGGATAGTTGTTCTCGATGGCCTTCTCTACCATCTTGTACTTGCGGCGGCGCTTGAGGTAGTTGAACAGCATAATGAGCGCAATGAGGCAAACCATGCCCCAGATGAAGGCGAGCCCGATGACTTCGGCAGTGCTCGACCAAACCTCTTGCATCTTAACGCGCCAGTCGTCGCGCTCAGGCTGCTTTAGCGGGTCATAGTCAGTGTCGGCTTGGTCCACTTCCTTGTTCATGTTGACCAAGGTGTCGTCGAGAATGGCACTTAGTTTTTCGGTGATTTGTGAGCCGACAAGTCGCACGGTGTCACCGCCGTCGGCGACCACCAGGGTGTCGCCACGGGTCTCGACCATGGGGGCAGCGTTCAGTGTCATGCATGCCACAAGAACGGTCAGGAGTGATAATGTGAACTTTTTCATATTTTTCTAGTGTTTTAATTGTCTTCGTGCATTAGACGCAATGAGTGTGTCGAAAAGTTGCAGATAAAGGAAAAAATCACGATTTTTTCAGTCGTCTCCTACAAGTGCAACCGCCTGGCTGTTGAGTCTGGCGGCTGCTATTGGATATGAACTTGAATTGTTGTTACTTGACCACTTTTCGTCCATCGCTTGTGACGAAGATGCCGCGGCCGGCATGGTCAAGCGATGTGCCCACATAGCGACCGTTGATGTCAAAGTAGCGCACCATGCCATCATTGTCGGCGTTGATGTCGCTGATGGCTGTTGTCCCCGACTTGTTGAACACGACCTGGACAATGACATTGGCGGCAGGCATAACAAAGCTCCATTGCCCATCGGTCTCACCTTTGTTCACAACAACATGTGTGCCGCCCAGGCGGCCAACATTCCGCATAGCAGCATGACTGTTGTCAAGAGTGCTTTCTTTAGCATGAGCGTAAATCTAGATAATCAGTAAGTTATTTTGGTTCTGTCAAGAAGTGGAAATTTGTTGTGCAAAAGTACTATTTTTCTTCGAAACTTTACAAGTTTTTGTCACCTTTTTTGATAGTGTAATTGAATTGTTTGCTGGATGATGTGGAAATGTTGGAATGAAGCGGCATGGGCACTTGGCATCATTATTGCAGCATGATGTGTTTGTTATGACACATCACACGTTCAACCCCAGGCTCTGGATGCTGCTCACTGTCGCCATGCTGTGGCAGGTGATGGCGGG
>DEKO01000186.1:0-2812 GCA_002353885.1 Porphyromonadaceae bacterium UBA2720 | reverse complement strand
AGCCGCCACAGCAAGACTCTATCGTGGTGCGACTGGTCACCTTCTATCCCGGCGGCGAGGTGTTCTCGCTCTATGGACATACCGAACTGCGCGTCACGCAGGGACAGGCCGATGTTTACTATAATTACGGCGTATTTGATTTCAACACGCCCAACTTTGTCTATCGCTTTGTCAAGGGTGATGCAGAGTATCTGTGTGCCCCGTTGCCCAAGCAATATGCCACTGTGGGCATGGAGGGACGCCGCATGGTCGAGCAGGAGCTCAACCTCACGCAGGAGCAGGCACGCAAGGTGCGTGACTACCTCATTGTCAACTCACAGCCAGGCAACAATACCTATGTATATCAATATCTGGGTGACAACTGTTCGACAAAACCACGTGACATCATCGAGATGGCCTTGGGCGACAGCCTGCACTATGCCGCAGTGACCGATTCTGTCACCTATCGTGACATGATGTCACATTATACGCGCAATTATCCGTGGGAGCAGTTTGGCATCGACCTGGTGCTGGGCTCGGGACTGGACAAGCCGCTCGACGTGCGCCAGCGCATGTTCATACCCATGGCACTGATGCAGGCATGTGACCAGGCGACGGTGACGCGGCATGGCCGTGACGAACCGCTGGTTCGGGCCACCGAGGTGGTGGTCGATGCTAGTGAGCAAGGCACTGTGTTGCCTCCCACACCATGGTGGCAGACCCCCCTGATGGCGGCCTGCCTGTTGTTGCTGGCTACGGTGGCGATGACCCTGCGCGACTGGCACCGGCACCGGGTCACACGATGGTTCGACACCATGGTGTTTGGCCTCTATGGCGTGGTGGGTTGTGTGATTTTCTTCTTGATGTTCGTCTCGGTGCGTGAAGCCACGTGGCCCAACTACAATGCATTGTGGGTCAATGTGTTAATGCTATTTCCAGCTGTGGCTGTGTGGATTGTGCGGCTGCGTCGCCCATTACGGGCCTATCATGCCTTGAACTTGGCGGTCATTGTCATCACGGCATTGGCCTGGCCATGGTTGCCACAGGTGGCAAATGTGGCGTTTTTCCCGCTCATGGCAGTGCCGGCTTTACGTTCGCTCAATTTTTTAATTAATAATTAGGTGTAGTTGCTGATAATTTTGTACCTTTGTCGCTTGATTTGGCAGAAATGGTAAACATCGCTGCACCTTGAGAATCGAGGAGTCTATTCTCCATTCTCAATGCTCAATTTTAAATTAAAAACATAGAAATATATGGGATTTAGAGATTTTCTGAAATCACTGATCGGTACCAAGTCGGACCGTGACCTGAAAAAGTTGATGCCCATTGTCGATAGCATCAAGGCCGCCTATCCCGAGATTGAGGCCTTGGACAATGACGCACTGCGACAGCGCACTGCCGACATCCGACAGCAACTGCGCGACGCTGTGCAGGACAAACGCGACGAGATTGACCGCATCAAGGCCGAAATTGAGACGCTCGACTACGACAAACGTGAGCCCCTGTGGGAGAAGGTTGACAAGATTGAGAAAGAGATTCTCGATGTGCTCGAGGACAAGCTCAACGAGGTGCTGCCTATCGTCTTCTCGATTGTCAAAGAGACTGCGCGCCGCTTTGCCCAGAACGAGGACATCGTTGTCACGGCATCGCAGATGGACCGCGATCTCGCTGCCGAAGGCAAGGACTTTGTCGACATCGATGGTGACAAAGCCATCTACCACAACCACTGGGTGGCTGGCGGCAATGAGACCGTGTGGAACATGATTCACTACGATGTGCAGCTCATCGGTGGTACGGTCTTGCATCAAGGCAAAATTGCCGAGATGGCCACAGGTGAAGGTAAGACCCTGGTGGCAACCCTGCCGGTCTTCCTCAACGCCCTCACCGGCAACGGTGTGCACGTGGTCACCGTCAACGACTACCTGGCAAAGCGTGACTCGGAGTGGATGGGACCGCTCTATCAGTTCCATGGACTGTCGGTGGCTTGCATCGACAAAACACAACCCAACTCGCCCGAGCGGCGTGCTGCCTATAACTGCGACATCACGTTCGGAACCAACAGCGAGTTTGGCTTTGACTACCTGCGCGACAACATGGCCATGCGACCCGAGGACATGGTGCAGCGCATGCACAACTATGCCATCGTCGACGAGGTCGACTCGGTGCTCATCGACGATGCCCGCACACCGCTCATCATCTCGGGACCTGTGCCCAAGGGTGAGGACCAGATGTTCAACGACTACAAGCCCAACGTCGAGCGTGTCTACCGCGCACAGCGAGAGCTGGTCACCAAGTTGCTGGTCGATGCCAAGAAGATGATGGCCAGTGATGACGAGAAGGAGCAGAAAGAAGGCACGCTCTTGCTCTATCGCGCATTCAAGGGACTGCCCAAGTACAAGCCCCTCATCAAGTTCCTGAGCGAGGAGGGTGTCAAGACGGCCATGCTCAAGACCGAGGCATTCTACATGCAAGACAACAGCCGTGACATGCACATCGTCACCGACCCGCTATACTTCATCATTGAGGAGCAGAACAACACTGTCGAGCTCACCGACAAGGGCATCGATGTGCTCACCAAGGGCACCGACGACCCGCAGTTCTTCATTCTGCCCGACATCGCCACCCAGTTGTCGCAGGTCACCAACGAGAACATCACCGAGGATGAGAAGCTGGCCAAGAAAGACGAACTCTTGCAGAACTACACCCTCAAGAGCGAGCGTGTACACACTGTCACCCAGTTGCTCAAGGCCTATACCCTGTTCAATATCAACGAGGAGTATATCGTCGATGAGGAAGGCAAGGTCAAGATTGTCGACGAGCAGACGGGACGTAT
>DEKO01000023.1:2329-7119 GCA_002353885.1 Porphyromonadaceae bacterium UBA2720 | reverse complement strand
GAAAAAAGACGTTTTTTCGCTCTTTTCGCCCATCAACTAGTGAGATTTGTCCAACATAGCAGTAATCTTGGCCTCTAAATACGACTCGGGCTGCAGCCCGATAATGGCATCGACCACACCCTCTGGTGTGATGAAAAACAGTGTCGGTATCGACTCGACTTGAAATGCTTCGGCCAAATCAGGCTCTTGATCCACATCGATGCGGATAAAGCTTACTATTCCGTCGTACTTCTGCTCAAATTGCTCAAGGATTGGAGCCAGTTGCTTGCAAGGTCCACACCATGTCGCATAGAAATCTACTACAGTTGGCCCTGTAACAGGAATTAAATCTTGTGGAATAGGAGCAAATTCATCCACAGCAGCAGGCTTGGAGTCGGTTTGCTGGGCAGCACCATTTGCCGCCGGAGCACTATTGTCAGACTTCGCGTTGCAGCTAGCCAGAATCAGCGTCAAACCGACAATCAATATCAACTTTCTCATTGTCTAAATGTTTTAGTGTCAATACTTGAGTTCGCCGCGTCCCTGACGAACCACTTCAGGGTTGCTTCCAGTACAATCGACGACGGTTGAGGGCATCAAAGAGCCACGACCCGAATCAATCACTATATCCACAGCGTTGTCGAACGCCTCGGCAATCAAGCCCGGTTCACTGCGATAATCCTCATCATCACCTGGCACAGAGGTTGTGAGGATGGGGCGGCCCAAGGCACGTACAATGCTTAGGGCAATCTCGTGGTGCGGAATGCGAATGCCCACAGTGCGGCGCCCTTTGAAGGCCTTGGGCAGCTTGCTCATGGCAGGGAAGATGAATGTGAACGGTCCGGGCAGATTAGATTTCATCAGCCTGAACTGTGCATTATCAAATTTGGCATACTGTGACACCTCGGAGATATCGGCACAAATAATCGAGAGGTTGGTCTTGGCCGACTTCATTTCCTTCAAGGCACAGATGCGTTCAATCGCTTGATTGTTCATCGCATCGCAACCTAGGGCGTAGACAGTGTCGGTCGGATAGACAATGATACCGCCGTCCATCAAGCAGTCAACGACCTCGGCAATATGCCGCTCGTTGATGCTCGTTTCCATCATTTCTAATACTTTTGCCATAATCTGCTATTTTGGTCCTTAACGTTTAACAATCTTCGTCTCGACATCGGTTGCTTGTGCATAACGTGAGAGCAGCTGCACCATCCAGTCGACAGCTTGACACAGAGGCATTTCTTCGCCGAAAGCGTTGATGCAAATTTGCACATGTGTTGTGTCCAGTGTGAACTTGGTCCGCTCCTCATCGCTGGTGGGGGTTGCGATACCTCCCAATGCGTCACGATATACGGGCATCCCCTCGATGTTCAACTCACCGCGTCCGATGCCGTGGTATACTTCACCTGCTCGGCCCACTCCCATCTCCATCAATGGACCCTCGATGCGATCTGCATCCAAACCACTGATGGGATATCCACTGGCGATTGACACCAGATTGACCACATCGATCAGTGTGGTCAGCCGATATAGTCCCAACCCACGAATGATGCGGCGACACAATTGTTCGCTGGCCACTCGATAGCGTCCAGGGTCCTTGCCTAATGCCTTATAGAGCCGACGAGTGGCTGCAATGGCCGGACGTTGGTTGATGGCCAACAACTCGTAGGTCTCGGATATGCGCTGGCACTGTTGTTCTATCTCGTCCCATAATGCATCGCTGGTCGCACAGTTGACAACCTGTGCTGACACGACACCTACCTGAATGGCAGGACAGTGACGCACTATTTCATCGCTAAAACTAACTTCAATCATTGCTTTGTTGACTTTTCGGGTTGCAAAGGTAGCAATTTAAATTAAAAATGATAAATGATGTCTATAAAAAACTTGCCGAGCACGGCTGCAATGCCGCGATTTGCCACTTTTTATTCCACTAAATTTGAAGTTTGCTTGATTATTATTGAGATTATTCATAACTTTGCCGCAAATAACAAACAATCTTAATTACTAAACAACTAACATCTATGAAGAAAATTCTATTTGCTTTCGCATTCGTGGCGATGATGATCACAGGATGCCGTCAGAGTTCAACTGTCACTACTGACGCAGACAATCATGCAAAACAAGACACCGGTTGGTACAACGACAGTTCGGCATTGGCAGCCGACTTGGCAGCCGCCATCGCTGACGCCAAGCAGCTTGACAGTTCCAAGATTTCTCATGACCTGATGCCCATCCGCAAGGGTTATCCCGGTGAAGAGTGGGCTAACTTTGATGGTCACGACATGGTTCTTGTTGTGACACTCGTCGATTCGAGTCGTCTCCAGAAGTTCTTCGGTAAAGAAGGTGTCTATCGCATCGACCGCGAGATGGGCACTTGGGTCTCACTACCAGCCGACTGGGCTAAACGCGCCGATGCTTTCGAAGGAATGGACAGCGTTGCTGCACACATGCGCTTGATTCAGATGTATGGTCTCGACCCCTCATGTGACTACGACATCATGGTCAGTTTCTATGCCGACCCATCAACGATGTTCCGTCCGGCTCATGACCCCGACATTACCACCACCACAGTTGGACTTGAGTTCCCCAAACACGTAAACAAGGATTACAAGATAGGGGAGACCAACTTCAGCGAGTGGTATCGCTACAGCGTGAGTGCCGCCTATGAGGATGACAGCCCGCTGCCATGGACCCAGCTGGGCTACACCTACGACTGGCATCACGGCGCAGACAAGCATGGTGTGTCGGAGTATATTGTGGGACACAACTCGCTCATCAAGGTGAAGTCGGCCCAGACAGCATGGCAGTTTGTCCAAAGCCTCAAGCAATAGTCATCAAACAAGTTATACATGAATCTGAGCCATCTCGTCATTGCATGAGATGGCTCTAGTTTTTCGATGGCAGGCAATCGCCAAAACTACATTTTAAGTTCAAAAAAGCTTAATTCTTAATTTTCAATTCTTAATTCAATAAATAATGTGGCAAAATCGTTGTGTGTTAGGAGAAAAATGAGTACCTTTGCCCGATTTTTTACAAGTTATCAATTATTATATGTTTACACCTACTAAGAAAACCATCGCATTGGCCGACGGGCGTGAGATCACGCTGGAGACCGGCAAGCTTGCCAAGCAAGCCGATGGAGCTGTTGAGCTGCGACTGGGCAACACTATGATTCTTGCCACAGTCACTTCGGCCAAAGAGGCCGATGACGGAGTGGACTTCATGCCACTCACCGTTGAATACAAAGAGAAATTCTCGGCATTTGGCCGTTTCCCTGGTGGCTTTACCAAGCGTGAGGGTCGTGCCAGCGACTACGAGATTTTGACTGCACGTTTGGTCGACCGTGTGTTGCGCCCCTTGTTCCCCTCGAATTACCACGCCAACACCATTGTCCACATCATCATGTTCTCAAGCGATGGCGTGGATGCACCCGACGCACTGGCAGGACTTGCCGCATCGGCAGCCATTGCCGTGAGTGATGTTCCCTTTGAGGAGCCCATTTCTGAGGTGCGTGTGGCACGTGTCGACGGACAGTTTGTCATTGACCCCACCTTCGAGCAGATTGAGAAAGCAGACATGGAATTGATGGTAGGTGCAACTTACGATAACATCATGATGGTCGAGGGCGAGATGAACGAAGTGAGTGAGGACGAGCTCATTGCTGCGCTCAAGGCTGCTCACGAGGCCATCAAGCCCATGTGCTTGGCACAGAAAGAGTTGGCTGCTGAGCTTGGTGTCACCAAGCGTGAGTACTGCCATGAGGTCGACGATGAGGACATCAAGGCACGTCTGCGCGAGGAAGTCTATCCCAAGTGCTACAAAGTGGCTCAAGCCGGTTGCGCCGACAAGCAGTGGCGCAACGAGCAGTTTGACAAAGCCTACGAGGAATTTATGGAGACAATCCCCGAGGAGGAGCGTGAGGAGAAGAAGCCCATGATTGACCGCTACTTCCACGATGTGCAGCGCGATGCTGTGCGCCGTTGCATCCTCGATGAGCACATCCGCCTTGATGGCCGCCGCACCGACGAGATTCGTCCCATCAGCTGCGAGCCCGACTATTTGCCTTATCCCCATGGATCGGCCCTGTTCACCCGTGGCGAGACTCAGGCCCTGGCCACTGTCACTCTGGGTACCAAACTGGACGAGAAGCTGGTTGATGACGCATTGCGCCATGAGAATGAGCGCTTCTTGCTGCACTACAACTTCCCCGCATTCTCGACTGGCGAGGCACGCGCACCACGCGGTGTGAGCCGTCGTGAGATTGGTCACGGCAATCTGGCCCACCGCGCCCTCAAGCGTATGATTCCAGATGACTTCCCCTACACCATGCGCATTGTCAGCGACATCCTCGAGAGCAATGGCTCGTCATCAATGGCTACGGTCTGCGCTGGCTGCATGGCTATGCTTGACGCCGGTGTCAAGATGAAGAAGCCTGTGGCTGGTATTGCAATGGGTCTGATCACCGACGAGGGCAATGTCAAGCATGCTGTGCTGAGCGACATCCTCGGTGACGAGGATCATCTGGGTGACATGGACTTCAAGGTGACCGGCACAGTGGACGGCATCACTGCAACACAGATGGATATCAAGTGCGACGGACTTCCCTATGAGGTGTTGGAGCAGGCCTTGCGTCAAGCCCGTGACGGCCGCATGCACATCCTGAACCTCATCAACCAGGCTATCCCCGCACCACGCGAAGACTATAAGCCTCATGTGCCTCGCATCGTGGCCATGACCGTCGACAAGGAGTTTATCGGTGCCATCATTGGCAAGGGTGGTGAAGTCATCCAAGGCATCCAGGAGGAGAC
>DEKO01000023.1:0-2296 GCA_002353885.1 Porphyromonadaceae bacterium UBA2720 | reverse complement strand
ATCGATGAGATTGACGGCAAGGGCGAGATTGAGATCTCGGCAGCCAATGTCGATAGCATCAATGCTGCTGTCGAGCGCATCAAGGCCATTATCGCAGTGCCCGAGGAGGGTACCGTCTATACTGGCAAAGTGGTCTCAATTCTGGAGTTCGGTGCATTTGTCGAGTTTATGCCTGGGCGCGATGGTCTGCTGCACATCAGCGAGATCAGCTGGGATCGCCTTGACAACATGGAGGCTAGCGGCCTGCATGAAGGCGATGAAGTCACAGTCAAGCTCATCGAGATTGACAAGAAGACCGGCAAGTTCCGTCTGTCGATGCGCGCCTTGCAAGACAAGCCCGAGGGTTATGAGGAACGTCGCCGCGAGAACCGTGGACCTCGCAACAATGGTGGCGGCAATGGCGGACAACGCCGTGAGGGCAATGGCGGCAATAGCCGTGGCCCACGCCGCGATGGCAATGGTGGCAACAACCGTGGCCCACGCCGTTAAGTCAATGCACAATGCATCATACACAATGAGTGCCGCTCACCTGATGGTGAGCGGCACTCTTGATAATTACTGACTTAAGTCTTACAGGTTCGTCAGTATTCGATTTGATTCCGTTCGGGCGGATTTTTAATCCGCCTGAATGTTATCAGTCGATGACGTCCTAAAGTCAATTTAGAATCAGTTGAACTTGCGCGCTAGGTTGTGGTTGAAGTAGTTCACATTGCCGGTGATGTCCTCAATCACCTCGATAAACGGCGGGAACTTAATGGGTTCACCCTCGTCCACGCCCTTCGCCTCAAGGATTACCAGACCCTCAAGCTCGTTCTTGTAGGTGTCAATCTCAAAAAACTGCCCCTGCCAGATAAAGTTCAGACGGTGCTTGCAGATGGTGCGGCGATTGGGATCGGCCAGCGTCAACATCATCTCATACAGGCTGTTGTTGATCTGGCGCTCGGTCACCAGTTCCTCGGTCTCCGACACCTTTTTCTTGGTCGTGTGCACATACAGGAACTTGCCGTCCCAGCCACGCTTGCGCAGGCGCACCTGCGAGTTGGGGTCCGACGAGTTGAGGTAGGTCTGAACGATGTCATTCTCGATGCAGTCGGCAGGCACGTCACCGGTGAGCTTGACGATATACTTGCGCTCGGTCTCGATGGGCTTGGGCAGGCCCAGCACACTGCTGATCTCCTGTATGACACGTTTCATCTTGGCATCAAAGTCGTCGTGGTTGTTGATCACGCTCAGGTGGGGGTGGCCGGTCCACGCCTTGATCACCTTCTTGTCCAGCGACCGGGCGATGCGCAGACCCTCCTCGTTCATCTGCTCGAGCCGCTGCGCGTTGTTGGCTGTTGTGTAGTATTGCTCGGCACCGTCGGCCGCCGACACCAGGTGCAGCACCGCGTCATAGCGCTCGCGCAGCTCGGCACTCGACGTGCCCACGGCGCGAGTCAGTGTGTCCCACATCTCCGGAGCCATATAGGCCGAGATGTCCAGTGTGCCGCGGTCGCACACGATGATGCAGTTGCCGTCGCACTCCTGTGCCATGCGAGCAAACTTGTCCTCCAGGGCCAACTGGATCTCGAGTGTGGCCTTCTCGCCCTCATAGAAGTAGCCCTTGTTCTTGGTTAGGTAGTTCATACCGGCGGCGGTGAACATCGTCGGCACCTCGGGCAACGTGAACACCTGGTAGCCCAGGTTGGAGAAGTGTTCTACAATCTTGGCCAGGGCCGTTGTCTTGCCGGCACATGGGCCGCCGGTGAGCACGATGCGTTTGATATCTTTCATCTTGTTGTTTAAGCAGTTTTCAATTCAACCCACAAAAGTACAAAATACTTTTCATTCTCCCACCATCGAACTCTGCGTTTTTTCAGGTATGTTTGTACAAAATGCAAAAACAAGGACACATGGTTACAAGTTTCAGCGCCATTCGCTGTGCTCACGTTTTTTTGTCACGAATTATCGAATTTCGAAATTTGGTAGCAGGCTTCGGCCATTCGCGGTGCACAAGATTTTTTTGCTATAACTCATAATAGTATTCCCACACTTTTGCGATATTGTTCTCGGTTGTGCGGAATTTATCATAAGTCGTATTCATCTTGTCAAATATGGTTTCGCCGTCATGCAATTCCATATTGATTGGATAACTGGGAGAAAGGGTAACCGCAATATCAGATAGAACTTCTTGGTAAGGACGGCAACGGAATACAAGTGGATTGTCGCCAAGTTTACCAATAACTAAGTTTTGCTGATTCAATAATAATGTTTACCTTCGCGCTAAAAAACAATTATGACACTCAGTCAAAATCAA
>DEKO01000190.1 GCA_002353885.1 Porphyromonadaceae bacterium UBA2720 | reverse complement strand
ATATCGTGTGGCAGTTCGAGCCAGACGCTGGCCATGACCGACACCGACACTGAATACACGGTTGTGCTCGATGCGCCCACACAGGCTGGGCAGAAGGTTGAGTTTGCCACCATCAAGAATGGCAAGCGCGTCATCATCAGTCACATCGAGATTCACAACGGAGACGTCTCAGAAGCCACAATGACGCTCAAGGCTCCAGCCGAGCAGGGCGATGCCAACTATCGTCTTGTCACCGGCATCACCGACCTCTTCTATAACGTGACGGGGCTCACCCCTGCCAAGACCTACCGATTCAAGGTCAAGCCGCTCTATATCGACGGCACGGAGGGCAACTGGACCAAGAACAAACAGGTGACTATGGCCGGACAGGCCACCACCCTGACGGGTGATGTCAACAACGATGGTAAGGTCGATGTGCAAGACGTCAACATCCTCGTCAACATCTTGCTGGGCACCGACCAGGCCAGCAACTATGAGGGCCGAGCCGACGTCGACGGCAACGGCAAGGTCGATGTGGGAGACATCAACACCGTCATCAACACAATGCTCAACAGCAGCAATTAGGAGCAGCACACACATAATCGTGCATAAACCCAAATGAGTCATCGGGTGGACTAGACACAAAGCTGGTCCACCCGATAGTTTTTCAACCCAAATCACCATCTGCAGCCAATCGTCTGCATCCTAAAAGCTCATACCCATTATTTTGCTACTCTAACACATTTTATGCCGTTTTCTCTTGCACATTCTCGGAAATTCTATTACCTTTGCAAATCTTTATCAACAGAATGTCACCGACTGTGACGAGTCTGGCCTATGGAACCACGAGATGAGATAACCAAAAATAACCACTTCATGAGAACAACAAAACTCTTACTTTCGCTTGTTGCCGCAGCCATCGCACTGCAATTGTCGGCCGCACCGGTCGACCTGGCAACAGCGCTGCAAAAAGCGCAAAAGTGCATGACCGAACAGGTCTTCAACGGTAAAGTCATGGCGTCGAACGCCACCACACCTGTGCTCATCAAGACTGAGATGGGCAAGGTCAACAAGCAGACACCTGTCTACTACATCTTCAACACCAACACCAACTACATCATCGTTTCGGGCGATGACCGGGCCGAAGACATCCTTGCCATCGGCGACCGTCCCCTCAACCTCGACCGTATGCCCGAGAACATGAAGGAGTGGTTGGGTGTCTACCGCGAGGAGATTGACTATCTGTTGTCTAACCCCGCTCTCAAGGTCGACAAGCCTTCAATCCAGAAGGCACCGTCGCTCAATGCAGTGACCGGGACCTATGGCCCGCTGCTCACCGCCCAGTGGGACCAGACCGCCCCCTATTGGAACCAATGCAAATTCACCTACAACGGGACCACCTATCAGTGCTACACTGGCTGTCCTGCAACGTCGGCTTCGATGGTCCTGTATTATTGGAAATATCCCACCACTGCCGTTGCAGCTCTGCCCAGCTACTCAGGCCAGCTCGAAATCAGCTCGAGCCGCAGTGTCTCATTCACCTATCCGGCTCTGGCCTCGACCACATTTGACTGGGCCAACATGAAGGACACCTACAGCAGCTACACCACAGCTCAAGGCACTGCCGTGGCTACACTGATGCGCTATGTGGGTCAGGCCGAGCACATGATGTACGGCACCGAGAGCGCAGGAGGCAGCGGCATCTACACCACCGATGCACAGAACGTGGCCGACATGTTCATCCTCTTTGGTTATGACAGCAGCACATGCCGCCTGGCCAAGAAGAGCAGCTACACAGCTACCAACTGGGCCAATCTGCTGCAAGAGGAGATGGCTGCAGGGCGCCCTGTCGTCTACATGGCAGTCTCCAGCAGCGCAGGTGGCCACGCCTTCAACGTCGACGGATTCCGCAGCAGCGACACCAAGTATCACGTCAACTTCGGATGGAGTGGCGACGGTGACGCATGGTGCTCAATGAACTCGTTTGGATACAGTGGCTACACCTTCAATTCTGACCAACAGATGATCTTAGGCATCCAGCCGCCACAAGCGACAGGTCCCACCATCACTGCCGACCCCACATCGCTGTCCTTCAGCGGTGTCATCGGCAACACCTACACCAAGACCGTCACGGTCACCGGTGCCAACCTCGAGGGCAATATCACGGTCACCAAGAGTGGCAACGCGGCCTACACCATCGACAAGACTTCAATCACCCGCGGCAGCGACGGCTCGGCCAGTGCTACCATCACGGTGACCTACAAGCCCACTGCCACAGGCAACACCACAGCCACGCTCACGCTCAAGAGCTCCAATGCCGACAATGTCACCGTCAACATCAGCGGCACGGCAACAGCTCCCACTATCACTGCTACACCCAGCAGTGTGTCATTCAGTTGCGAAACCGGTGAGACCAAGACACAGGTCGTCACCATCAAGGGTTCTAACCTCACTGGCAACGTCGCAGCAACACTGAGTGGCGGCAATGGCTACTACACCATCGACAAGAGCGCCATCAGCGCCGCAACAGCCAACTCAACCAATGGTGGCACCATCACCATCACCTACAAGCCCACTGCTGCCGGCAATACCAATGCAACACTCACGCTCAAGAGCGCAAATGCTGCCGACGTGGTGGTCAACATCTCGGGCTCGGCTTCAGTACCTGTGCCCACCATCACGACTTCGGCTACTTCCATCGCTTTTGGTAGCAACTATACCAATGTCGCCAGCACCAAGACCTTCACCGTCACGGGCAGGAATCTGACCGAAGCCATCCAAGCTACGCTGACCGATGCCAATGGCGTGTATACCCTCAGCTCCACCAGCATCTCAGCTACCGAGGCTGCCAATGGCAAAACTATCACCGTCACATTCAACCCCAAGGCCGCTCAGACCTATAACGGCACTATCAAGCTGACAACAGCCGGTGCCAATCAGGTTACCATCAACCTCAGCGGAACCGGACAACTGCTCAAGGTTGTGCCCGTGATGCAGGCAGCCGATGAGAATTATATCAAGCACACCTCGTTCCGCGCTGACTGGACCGACGAGACACCGGCAGCCAACGTCGCCAGCTACACTCTGGAAGTGTCCACCAAGTCGGCACAGCCCGAACCTGTATCGGGTGGCGTAGCCGATTTCAGCGACATCGAGGCTGTGGTCAACGACGAGGGCAGCCTGCCCAACTGCGCATCCACAGCCAGCAACTATCTGCCCGATGGATGGACTGCCGAGAACTACCTCTATATCAACGACGGATTCGTCATCACAGGAGCCAGCTCCAGCTGGTACAGCACGACCTATGGTGCCGTTGTCAGCCCCACACTCGACCTCACCGGCAACGACAAGGTGACTGTCGTGGCCAAAGTCAAGTCGTACTATCCGTCATACTATGGTCAAGCTACGGTTAGACTCCTGACCGGATCGGCCTATAAAGACTTCACGCTTGGTTCGAGCGATGACGACGACTTCCAGACCATCACCGCTGTGCTTGACTGCTCGTCGACCGACCAGGTCAAGGTGCAAGCACGAGCCAACTACTTTGCCCTGCAAGACGTCAAAATCTATGCAGGCGACATCACCGACACCTCGGCCAATGCTCCGCGCCGTGCTGCTGTTGAGCAGGGCGACTCGACCATGCGCACCATCACCGGCATCACCGACAAGTTCTACACCGTCAAGGACCTCACCGGCGGCGGCATGTTCAACTTCAAGGTCAAGGCCATCTACACCGACAACACCGAGAGCCAGTGGTCGAACATCGAGCTGGTGACCTTGTCGCAGACACCCGATACCAGCTGGCTGATGGGTGATGTCAACCTGGACGGCAAGGTCGATGTGCAAGACGTCAACATCCTGGTCAACATCTTGCTGGGCACCGACCAAGCCAGCAACTATGACGGCCGTGCCGATGTCGATGGCAACGGCAAGGTCGATGTGGCAGACATCAACACCGTCATCAACATCATGCTGGGCAACAATGCCACTAGGGTTCAGAAAAAGCACACCAAGTTCTATCTGCTGGACCTGAGCACTGAACAGAAATAGTCACAACACTACCTCAATATCCATCGGGTGGGCCAAGTGGTCCACCCGATGTTTTTTGTGGATACCTTCGTAACGATTTTAAATAACGCGAATTACCACAAATTTTCCTGAATTTTAGTGAGCTAATTTCAATCTCATCATCTTCAGATTGCTAATAAGGTAATTAATATAACATATATGGCGATTGGCAACACCACGCAGATGATGACTGATGCCTTGTAATAGTTCCAGCCGATGCGGCGGAACCATAGCAAGAAATTGACCGACTTCTCAAATGCCCAGTCGCACCATGTGCTGAAGTCCTTGCGATGCCACCAGATGACAGCCACACACAATGCCAGCCACACGACTGACATCCACGGCCAACTGCTGAAAATAAGATCCAACATGATGCACCACGTGAGCGGCACAATCATGTAGTAGACGATGATGTTGACCTCGTTATATGTCAAGTTGACTTTCTGTGCAATCTTGACAAGTAACAGTGCTGTCTTGTTGAAGATTGTAGTTATCACACTAAAAACGCTGGTCTACTCATTATCATATTAATCTCTTGCTCCGACAGACCTAAGTACAGAATCATCACGAGTGCAAATGTTTTGCAAAGTTTTCTAATCACAGCTGATGCTCCGGCAATGCATATTCTTTGTCTGATTCCAATCATTGTCGCCCCAAACACTTGTTGCAAATTTTTGTTCGCTTCTTCCAATTGGGCTTACCATGTCCGTCACGCATGATGCATGTTGGATCATCGGCCGGACAGTGTCGCATTTGTGTGTAAAAATATCCATGACAAAATTCATGAGCAACAAGTTTCCATACATCTTTCTTATTCTTAATTCTAAAAGTCGACACAACACAATTATTTTTACCAATATATGACAAACCTTGGATTCCATAATCATCAATATTGTGAAGTGATGTCGAAATGTCTTTACTCGTTAAACCAATAATCACATCGAAATGTTCATCTTTAATCATATCTTTAGCTATGTCATTCTGATATTTCAAAATCTTCTCTGCGCGATATCGGGTGTTTGTGCTATTGAGCTGTTGGTTAGTCAACAGCTTAACCGGTAAAACGCTCACTTCTCGCACGTTAATGTCACCTAGCAGTGAAGATAATTGATCTCCAAATGTCTGGGCTAAACGTTGTGCTTCTTGATAAGAGACACTATCATATGGTTGAAATAGAATTGAACATGTAGGACAACAGGGCATAACTTCTACTTCATTGGATTTATTGCAACTCAAAAGAAAGACACATGCAGTTACAAATAATAATTTCAATGTTTTCATTTGTAATCTATGACTATTCGGTTAATACTCTGGTTATGATGAGACAAGCCATCGCCATGAGTCTCTTGCTGATATACTTCTTCATACAGGCCTGGAGTTTGTGACTCATATTTACAAAAGACCTCTCCAATAATCATCACAAATGCAAAAAAGAATAACATTGGTAAAATGAGGGCATAAAAGAATACTTTTACGATTAGTTTTAGTTGAGATGTATCTGTTTTCATTATATTCTTATTTTAAATATTCAAAATTGTTAGACTGTTTTTCAAAGCTCTTCTGAGATCGTCTTGTTTTGATTCATTGTTTGTTGGCATGTTTAAATATTATTGTATCAGAAGGATCGAAGCATGTACCCCAAATAGCTAAATATCTGTTGGTTGCACGATCCTAGAATGGTTAATGTTAATAATATGATAATCACATATCGTATCTTTTTCATCTTGTCGTTTTTAGTTTGATATAATCGTTTGGCGAAGAGGTAACCTTGCTGTTCTGTAGTGATCCTACCTTTAAAGCCGTCTGGCATCAGTTCAAAAGACTGAGTGATACATCGTTTTTATGACAATTCGTGTAGTCCCCATTCAATGCAGTCATCAGCCTATCATATTCGATAGCATTTTGTCCGACAATTCTGCCAATTGGCAGAAAACTCAGAACACATTTAAGCAAAACGCTTGCACAATGCAACTTATCATCGTAATTTTGCGAACTTTATCTTAGAACAAAATTGTGTCACACACATGACACCGAAGAGAATTATTTAACCTAATGTAAACTCACATGCGTAAACTAATCATTCTGATGATGATTGTCGCCGCTGCACTGGCGGGACAACCGGGTTTCCGGGTGATGTCAACCTGGACGGCAAGGTCGATGTGCAAGACGTCAACATCCTGGTCAACATCTTGCTGGGCACCGACCAGGCCAGCAACTATGAGGGCCGGGCCGACGTCGATGGCAGCGGCACGGTCGATGTGGGAGACATCAACACCGTCATCAACATCATGCTGGGCACCAACTGACAGCCACTGAACCCTTGACACAATCGGGTGGATCGGGATCACAAGCTGGTTCACCCGATTGTTCAATAATCTTGTTTAAAAAGCAAAAATGCGGCAATTTGCAGCATTTTCCACAACTAAAGCTTGCACATTTTTCTATAATATCGTACTTTTGCAAACTTTTAGTTAATTCAAGTTACTAAACTTTAGGAACTTGAGGAGTAGGGAGTAGAGGCGCGGCGTGGCGCGTTGTCGCCCTAGCCCCCTAAAGGGGGAATGACCAGCCAGGCTGAGGGTTGCTACGGGTCGTGCCATGGCGCGCCCCTACCTGCCACAATAGTGTAACGTCTTAACTCCATTTAACTACTTAACTCCTTAACTACTAAAAAGTAACGGCTTTACTACACTACTACATCACTACTTTAGAAAATTAAATAGTTAAAAAAACTACTATTCTTATGAAATTAATTAACCTACTCAAGATGTCGTCACTTGCACTGATGATGTGTGCGACGACGCAATTGCAGGCAGCCGATGTCACTCTGGCTGCCGCACAGAATGCCGCCAAGTCATTCCTCACTAAGCAAGTCGCTAACGGACGCCTGAAAGCACCGGCAGCAACCAACCTGAAACTGGTCAAAGCCGAAGCTTCGGTCGCCAAACCCACGGCAGTTGACTACTACATCTTCAACACCGACAAGTCCTACGTTGTCGTTGCCGGCGACGACCTGGCACCCGAGATTCTGATGTACGGCGAGGAGGGCAAACTGGACATGAACAACATCCCGCCCGCCATGCAGTGGCTGCTCAACAAGTACAAATACCAGATTGATGGCATCAAGGCCGGCACTCTGGCACCCGTCAAGGCACCCAAGTATGCCACCACCCCCGTTGCGCCACTGGTTAATGCCAACTGGGATCAAAGTGCTCCTTATTACAACCAGTGCCCCACCAGTGGCAGCCGCCGCACCCTGACGGGCTGTCCGGCCACCTCGTTGAGCATGTGCTACTACAAATGGAAGTGGCCTGAGACCTTCCCTGCAGTGGCGGCCATCAACGGTTCCTCTTCAGGCGGCGCCTCGGCTGCTGCACTGCCCGAACGCGTTGCCGACTGGGACAATATCATCGACGAGTATACGGGTCCCTCCAACACCTCCTACACCACCGATCAGGCCAACGCTGTGGCATGGCTGATGCGCTACACGGGTCAGGCGATTCCCGACTATATGTACGGCACCAGCGCCAGCGGCGCCAACGACCCCGAAATCTATCAGGGCGTGCTCAACATGGGATACACCGATGCACAGTACCTCATGCTCACCGAGCTGGTGGAGTCGGGTTATAGCTACACCAACGGCCCCCAACAATACACCGACGCGCAGTGGAACGAGTACATGCTCAATGAGCTGCACAATGGCCGCCCCATCGAGTATCTTGCCTATGATATCTCTTATGGCTCTGTTTCAGGCCATGCCTTCAACGTGTTCGGCTGCAACGCCAGCGGACAATATTATGTGAACTGGGGCTGGAGCGGCGACAGCAACGGCTACTGCACCCTGCACAACTTCACCACCTCAACCGGCGCCACGGGCCAGTCGGGCTCGTACGTGTTCAAATATGGCGAGGCCATGATCATCGGCATTGAGCCACCGGCAGGTGCGCTGACCAATCCCAGAATTAAGACCAATCCGTCGGTGATCGAAATGACCGGTGCCACGGGAACATCTACTACCGCAACCTTCACGGTGACAGGATATAACCTGACCAGTGCTGTGAATCTGTCGCTGAGCGGAAGCAATGCGTTCACACTGGACAAGTCCAGCATCAGCGCATCGCAAGCCGAGGATGGAGTCACCGTCACCGTTACCTTCACTCCCACAACATTAGGGACTCATGAGGCCACTGTCACACTCACCAGCACCGATGCCGAGACTGTGACGGTCAAAATCAACGCAACTGCAACCATCCTGAAGGAGCAAGTTGTCCTGCAAGAGGCTGCCAACGTGGCCAACACCTCATTCAAGGCCGTTTGGACCGACAACACTCCGGCCGAGAATGTCGAGAGTTACACCCTGTGGGTCAACACCAGCAACGTGCCTGAAGTTGTTCTGCTCAACGACATCGACTGGACAAGCTCGGCTACGATACCCACCGGCTGGGCCCAAAATGGATTAAGCTACTACAGCTCTAACAGTGCATGCTATTTGACCAATAGCGGCTATGTACAATCCAACAACTACGACCTCAAAGATTACAACCAGGTGACTGTGATGATCTATGCTGAGCGTTATCGCTCTGGAAACACGATTACAGTGGCCACCAGCGTCGACACCAAGACCATCACCCTGACAAGCGACTCATTTACCTGGTACACGTTCGTCCTGAATTGCGCCAATAGTGACTATATCAAGATTACAGCCTCTGGCTTGCCCGACATGCGACAGGTCAAGGTCTATGCCGGCGACGCATCATCAACCGCTCAGCTCATGAAGGCCGCCACCGAAGAGGGCGACGCGTCAAAGCGTGTCATCACCGGCATCACCGACAAGTTCTACACCGTCAATAACCTCACCCCCGAAACCACTTATTACTTTAAGGTCAAGGCATTGTATGCCGACGGCACAGAGAGTGATTGGTCCGAGGTCAAGCAAGTAACCCTCACCGATGCCGCCCAAGGCATTCGTGGCGATGTCAACAATGACGGCAAGGTCGATGTGCAAGACGTCAACATCCTGGTCAACATCTTGCTGGGCACCGACCAGGCCAGCAACTATGACGGCCGAGCCGATGTCGACGAGAGCGACACGGTCGATGTGGGAGACATCAACACTGTCATCAACATCATGCTGAACATCAATAGTCAATTATTCGGCAAGTAACCCAGTTTAGTTACGCTGAAACTCAACCATCAATCACAGGGTGGGCCCTCCTCGGGTCCACCCTGTTGTTTAATCCATCATTTCTTGGCAGCTATGGTTTAGCTCGCATTTAATCAGGTGCCCCTAGCCACTCTCACTAACTATCAACTGTTCTCACTTGCCCAGCATCTTGTCGATGATGGCGTTGATGTCGGCGATGTCGACCTGGCCGTCGCCGGTGATGTCGGCATCGGCAGCGCTCTTGCCCAGCATCACATCAATGGCCGCATTGACATCCGAGATATCCACACGGCCGTCGCCAGTGAGGTCGCATTTTTGCAAATTCTCATACCATGGTGACTGGTATAGTATATTACCGTCAAGGTCTTCCAGGTAGTCCAGACCATAGTATGTGTCCATTCCTGCAACATCGTGCCATTTGGGCCATAACAAGTCACCCCTGAACTGAGATACGAGTCCGACTGACTCTATGACCATTCCAAGGTTTCCGCTATAGGTGCAGCAGGCATGGCCAGCAACAACAGTTGGACTAGAGTGTCTGTATAGATCAGAGTTTCCATATTCATCATAGATTTGCGCGTTCCATTGCCTAGAAGAGAAATCATAGAGAAGCTGCTCTGAATCTGATTTTCCCAAGTCTATCATATAGACTTTCTCATCCTCCTCTCTGACTAGGGCGACAGGGAGCATATTATCATAATCCACGACTGCCGGGGATTCTCCATAATTCACATCATATTTATAGCATTTCTTGTATTGACGTGTTACTCCGGCAGATTCAACCAGGGTGTCGCCATGGAACTCAATGGCATAATGCGGCAGCTCATTATAGAAGTTCTCGCCTCCGACATTTTGATGATTTATCCAGCGCACCCCCTCGCGCACCAACGGCTGGTAGCCGGCATCCTGTGCCTGTGCCGCGATGCCGCCCAGCAGCAAAGTCAGCAATATTGAATATAGATTTTTCATTGCTCTTGATTTTAAGTTAGTCTGTTACAAAGTTATGTATTTCCGGGCAGAAAAGCAACTTTTGGAGCAGCAAATGCAAAGAAACGCTTGCATTTTCTTTGCTGAGTCGTGACAAAAATGCGATTGAGCGAGTGCCATGCGAGCTCGCTAATGGCCGAGCGTGAGCATTTTATTAATAATTCGACCGGAGGTCAACTTTTCTGCCCGAAATCTGATAAAAGTCTAATAATCACTCTGTGTCACTGAGAACAACGCTCCCTTCTCGACCATGAAGCCTGGACCGAGAACGACCTGGCCTTTGGTCTCAATCTCATATTCACTGCCCTCGGCAAAATGCGATTGAGCGAGAGCCATGCAAGCTTGCTTGCAGATGGCCGAGCGTGAGCATTTTATCCAGATAATGCAGCCTGGCTGCTTGTAGGGACGGCATTCCTATGCC
>DEKO01000048.1:9170-9522 GCA_002353885.1 Porphyromonadaceae bacterium UBA2720 | reverse complement strand
AACGACTCGAGTTGCGGAATGTCGACAGCATCAACCAGGTTGTCGCGCTTGAGCTGGCTGATGATGGCACCGCCACCATGATATCGCAGGCCACCGGCATGGATGTTTGCCGGCGAGAAGTCATGCCCTAGTGTGTACATGGGAATGAGCGGCGTGTATCCGGCCTCATCGCCAAAGTCATACTGGAAAACACCGCGTGTGAGCTTAGGACACGACTCGGGTTCGGCCGCGATGAAGTGGGTGCGCTTGTCACCACTGAGGTTGTGACGCAAGAATGGGAATGCCAGCCCCGAGAAGTTGCTGCCGCCGCCAAAGCATGCAATCACCACATCGGGATATTCGCCTGCCATCT
>DEKO01000048.1:8790-9143 GCA_002353885.1 Porphyromonadaceae bacterium UBA2720 | reverse complement strand
AGGCCAATGACCGTCTGGTGCAAGGCCACATGGTTGAGGACCGAACCGAGGACATACTTGCAGTTGGGTGTCTGCATAGCTAATTCGACGGCCTCGCTGATGGCAGTTCCGAGCGAACCTTGGTAATTGGGTCGTTCGGTGATAACCTTGCGACCAGCCTTGGTCGACATGCTGGGCGAAGCGATGACCTCGGCACCATAGGTCTGCATGATGGATCGTCGATAGGGCTTCTGGTTGTAAGAAATTTTGACCATATAGACAGCCAGTTCCAACCCGAAGTGCTTGGCAGCTAACGACAATGCCGCGCCCCACTGCCCTGCCCCAGTCTCTGTGGTGATGTTGGTCACGCCCTC
>DEKO01000048.1:482-8754 GCA_002353885.1 Porphyromonadaceae bacterium UBA2720 | reverse complement strand
CGGAGTTGAGCTTGTGGGAGCCGAGCGGGTTGACGCTTTCGTTCTTGAAATAGATGTGCGCCGGTGTGTCGAGCGCTTGCTCCAACCCAGTGGCTCGCACCAGCGGCGTGGGGCGATAAATGCGATACATGTCACGCACCTCATCAGGAATGTCGATGAAGCGATCGGTGTAGTTCATCTCCTGATCGGCACACGCCTTGGCAAAGAGCGGATAGAGGTCCTCGGCCTTCAAGGGTTGCTTAGTACCCGGATTGATGAGGGGTAATGGCTTGTTGGTCATGTCGGCAATGACATTGTACCAGTACTTGGGAATATCACATTCCGACAACAAAAACTTTTTTCTTTCCATTTTCAATAAAAATTATCATTTAGTCTATTTTTGGAAAACATTGCAAAGAAAGGACAAGTTTTTGTATAGAAAAAGCATATTGCAGAATATTTTCCAACATTCTGCAATATGTGTTTCAATTCGGTGAAAGGAGTTATCGCGACTGTTCAATTCTTGAAGCGGGAGGTATCGACACTCGGGTGTTGGCGCTCTTTGTAGCCACCGATGTTGTAGGTGGCGGTAATGCCAAAACAGCGATAGCCAGTAAAGCCCATCTTGTAGTCCTGCGTCTTGTATCGCATGACGGGACTGATGGACGATTTTCGCAAGAGGTCATCGGCCGTGAGCTTGACGATGAGCCGCTTGTTGAAGAACTGGCCGACCAAATCGACAGTGAGATTGGCCGACGCTGGCAGGTTGAACAACCCTTGATTGGCTCGAGTTCGGGCGTAGAACGTGACATTTGCAGTGAGCCACGAGGTGATCGTGAATCGATTGCGCCAGTTGAGCATCACATTGAACACACTGCGGTCGAAGGGAAGGTCATAGTAGTCCGAGTCCTTTTCGCGATTCCACAGCAGATAGAGCGATGTGTTGGTTTGCCACCAGTTTGTGATCTGCCATGGCGCGTGTGCCATCAGCCCCACAGTCTGACGGAAGTCGAAGTTGACATAACGATACTCCATGACCAAGCGGTCTTGTCGTTGATAGGCCGTCTGGATGAAATAGTCACTGAGATGCTCGAACCATAGAGAAAACTGGTACTTACCCTTCAACAAATAAACCAGTTGCGTCTGATAGCGCTTGAGGGGACGCAATGCCGGATTGCCGAAAACCTCGCCATAGCCCCCATCGGTGAAACTGTGGCCACTGGCCACGGCCCAATAGTCTGGATATCGCCTGTCACTGAACATGGACAATTGCAACAAGTGATGCTCAGATGGCATGAACGAGCAATTAAAGGTGGGGAACCAAGCCCACTCGCTGAACGCATTGTTCTTGAACAATTCGGCTGCGAGAGTGATGTCCAGCGAGAAGCGTTTACCCCACCCTTTGCTGAAACCGCCATAGATGTTGACAATGCTTTCGTGCTGATGTGCCTCAGCATTCATGCCTGCCAAGTTGATGTGCTGGAAACTGTGGTCGCTAGCACGGGAATAAGAAGCACCATAATTCAGTCCCCATTCTCCAGCCCACTCATGCTGCATTGAGGCAAACACCTTCAAGCGATTGATGCGCTGGCTGCTCTCTGCATCATAGCACAATGGCCCGCTGGGCAACACGCTGTTGACCGCACTTGTTCCACGAGCATGAAACCAAGTGTAGTCGGCAACAGCCTTCAGTCCAAATGATGATGTGTAGTTGAGTTGCAGGTTGTGCATCGTCGTGCGGTCGTCGCTACCAGCCTGTGAAGTGATGACGCCCTCGGTTGTACTCGTGTTGTGCCGCGTGTTGTGACTGCCCGTATAGGCCAGACTCAGCATCGAGGCATAGTCAACCTCCAGACGGTAGTTGTGCTCATGCAACCGCTGCGGCACTATGGTGTGCGACCTGATGTCATAGACTGTGCCATCGGACAACGTGTGTATCGACTGGTCGTGACTCTCGCTGTAACGACGGCCATGATGATGACTATACATGCCATCGATGGACCATCTGCCTCGCTGTGCAAAGAAAGAAGCCTGCTGCTTGAACCGCGCATCATGCTCGAGCATCGCTCCGACACTGACCTGCCCTTGCTGCACATCATGTGCGGCGTCTCGGCTCAGGTTGAGGTTGATGACCTGTCCCCTTACCTGATATTGTGCAGGTGCGGCATACATCACCTCGGCATCCTTGATGCGGGTGGCAGGAATGGTTCGCAGCAACTGAGTGAGTTGCTCGGGTGTCATGGTCGATACCTTGCCATCGATGATGATGGTCACGTGCCGTCCAGCAAGTTGCAAACTATTGCCCTGCTCGGTCACACCCGGCAATTCCTTGAGCGCATCATAGGCATTGTCCACACCCTTGTCACGCATCAATTGAGGCAAATCAAACACCAGTTTGCCACGCTCGGCCTTGACCATGGGACGCTCGCCCATGATCATGACCTCGGGCAGCGTGCGCAGGAGGCTATCGATGCGCAACGAGTCGGTCTGTGCGCCCGCTGTCATCCCGACCAGCAAGAGCGCGATGAAGTACAATTGTTTCATTGCTGCAAAGGTAGGTGCTCCCGCTCAGCGTGCAAAGCCATCGCGCTTATCTAGTCTTAACAGAAGTGTTATTTAGGCTTAACAGATTGTAGTGCTTATTTAATAATGTGTTATCTTTGCCGATGTATGAAACTCAAAACCCAATATATGGCCCTAATAGTGGGCATCGTGCTGTTTGTAGTATTTGCCTATCAAGTGACGTGGCTCGTGATGCTCTATCACAACGAGACCACCGAGACCCGCCGTCGCATACAGCATGCTGTAGTCATGGCCGACTACATCGAGTTGGACATGCGCACCAACCAGATCAGGCAATTTGGCACTGTACATGGCACGGTGACGGTGACCAGCAATCAGACAGGCGATTCGGCATATGTCGAGACCATCAAGCGACGTGAGCATGGCGACTCGGTGTTCTACAATGTGCAACGCCGCCCCATGCGCAGCCAGGAGCGCGATTCGGTCAACAGCCATCCGCTGACTTGGCAGTTTGAGGACCGCCGCAACGACAGTATCTTGCTAGCCGAGAACCCGATGCTGGGCATGACCTACGTCGTGCAACGCACCACACACTATTCTTTAGATCAGATTGTTCCTATCGATTTTGCCCGCTACGACAGTCTGCTGACCTGCCAGTTGCATGAAGCGGGACTCGACATTCAACATCTGACAGAACGCATCGACAGCACTGGCGTAGTCATCGACAGCATCTCCACGCCTGGCTATCATCGCAGCCCTCAAGCCGAGCGGTTTGTCTTCTTCACCGCAATTGATGGCTTGGCCGCCTACAGGCTAACTACCGAGCCAGTCAAGAGCATCGTCTTGCGACAGATGGCAGGAATCCTAGCCACCTCGGCCATCATCTTGATTGTACTCATGGCCTCGTTCTGGTATCTGATCCACACCGTGGCACGAATGCGCACGCTCGATGAGATGAAGAGCGACTTCACCAACAACATGACTCACGAACTGAAGACACCGATAGCCGTAGCATATGCCGCCAATGACGCTCTGCTCAACTTTGAGGAACAGAGCGAGAAAACACGACAATACCTGCTCATCGGTCAGGAACAACTGGCCAAGTTAAGCGAGATGGTGGAACAAATCCTGAATATGAGCATGGAGAAGCGAACCAAGCGGCTGAACATAGCCACGCTGATGTGGCGCGATATGATTGATGCGCTGGTCGAGGCTCAACGCCTCAAGAGTGACAAACCCACAGACATCACGGTAGACATCACCCCACCTAATGCAAGTGTCAGAGCCGACCGCCAGGCCCTATCATCGATGGTGAACAACCTGATAGACAATGCCATCAAGTATTCGGGCGACGAGGCACATATCACCATCAGTTGCCACAACGACGAAATTGTAGTGAGCGACCAGGGCATTGGCATCCCACACAGCAAGTTACCGTTTGTGTTCGACAAGTTCTACCGTGTGCCGCAAGGCAACCGACATGATGTCAAGGGATATGGCCTAGGGCTATATTACGTCAAGCAGATGATGACCCAGCATGGTGGCAATGTCGAGATTGAGAGTGAACCAGGCAAGGGCACAACGATTAAACTGAAGTTCAATGGAAACAATTAAGGTACTGCTGGCCGAGGATGAGAACAACCTGGCCATGATTATCCGCGACACTCTTGATGCACAGGGATTCAACATCGAGATTGCACCCAATGGCGATGATGCTTTGCACAAATTCTTTGCCACACGCCCCGATGTGCTGGTGGCTGATGTGATGATGCCACGCATGGATGGTTTTGAACTAGTGCGCCGCATTCGTCAGACCGACCATACAACACCGGTACTGTTCTTGACGGCACGCTCGGCGATTGACGACGTGGTGCACGGCTTTGAGTTGGGAGCCAATGACTACTTGAAAAAGCCTTTTGGGATGGAAGAACTCATCATCCGCATCAAGGCGCTACTGGGCCGAGCATCCATGCAGACACAGCGGGACGACTCTCGCAAATCTATCTTCAAGATTGGGCAGTATGAGTTCAATGCTCAGACTCAACAACTATACTGGGCAGGCGAGACCATGACACTATCGCACCGCGAATCGGAGATATTGCGCCGGCTGGTTGAGAATCGCAATGATGTGGTTGAGACGCAGACCATCCTGCTGGAACTGTGGGGCGATGACACCTTCTTCAACAACCGTTCGCTACAGGTGTTCATCACCAAGTTACGTCACCGGCTGTCGCACGACCCACAGGTGCGCATCGTCAATGTGCGCGCCATCGGATACAAACTGATTGCCCCCTGACTAAGGATGAGAGAGTTGCCGCGACAGAAGTCGCGGCATAGAAAGACCGAGAGGCAAGAACCGAAAACTGAGAACTGAAAAACCTACTTGTGGTCGAGGGCTTCGAGCTTGCGACCTTCGCCCAGACGGTAATAGATATTGCGCAGGGCATTGCGGACCTCCTCGTTGTTGGAGTCTTGCTCTAAGGCCTTCTCGAAGTAGGGCATGGCCTCACGATATAGCGGAATGACCTGCTTGCGGAACTCCTTGCGACTGAGGTTGGGGTGAGACTCGGCGACCGCCATCGCCTTATTGTAGTAGTAGCGCCCCACGTTGAACTGCGCCTGGGCATTGTCGGGCGCCAACTCGACGCAACGCTTGAAGTGAGGCAACGCCGCCTCTAGTCCGTCTTGCTGCTCCACAACCAGCCCCTTGAGGTTGTGCAACTCTGCATCACTGTCGCTGACAGCTATTGCACGATCGAGCAAGTCATTGGCCTGCTTGAACTCCTTCTTGTTGATGTGGTTGTTGATGAGAATGCGTATGTACTGCATGTCGGCCGTCCCGAAGACATTGTAGGCATCGGCTGCAGTCTGTACAATGCCTGCCTCGTCGTAGAGTGCCGACAAGCACACCAGTGCATAGTCGTAAGCCTCTTTCTTCTTATACCCCAGGCTGCGTGCCTGCGCAAAGAGGTCGGCAGCCTGTCTGTTCTCGCTCTGCTGCCATCGTGTAATTCCTTGGAAGTATCGTGTCTGCCCCAAGATGGTGTCGGGCACCACCCCACCCTGTCGCTGCGCCAGTCGGCAGTAGATGTCCCATGCCTGGAACGCTCCTTCCCAATCCTTGAGGTTATAGAGTTCTCCTCCCACCTTGTTATAGTCATTCATCTTGGCATTAATCCTGCTCACGATGTCCTGTGAATATTTGGTCTTGACCTTAGCCCGCATGGTCTTTCGGTCGACCTTGGGCCGTCCGTTCTTATCGGTCTCGACAATGGTGTCAAGCTTCAGCGACTTGTCGAAGTGTTGATATCCGTCGATGAGTGCATGTCCCATGGCCTTGAGGTCAACCTTCTTTCCTATTGAACGATTGGCCATGTACTTGTCATAGAGTCGGTATTGCACCCTTCCGGCGACATACCACGTCTCAGCCTTGTCTTTGGTTTCTTCGTTGGTCAGAGCGGGTTTGAGTTTGTTGGCCGCAGCTTTGATGTTGTCGACCGTGAGTGTCATGCCATCGATGGCCTTTTTGACCTCGGCGACCACGCGCTGCTGTGCACCTGCCGTGAGTGCCAGTACAGCAATTATATAAAGTGTGATGATTCGCTTCATTTCCATTCAGTCTGTTCTATTCGGGTTGCAAAGTTACTCTAATCTTGCGACATGAGCAAAAAAAGTGTGGCCCGCCTCAAGCGAGCCACACCTTTAACCTTCAGTCAGAGTGAATCTGCTGTAATCACTTGACCCCCAAGAGCTCCATCTTGTACTTGATGTCATCGATGACACGCTGTGCCTTCTGTGCATCATCGGCATTGAGTTGTCCAGACTTCTCAAGCATGGGCAGTGCCTTGTTGTAGATGGGCACCAGTCTCTCCTTGAGTTGTGCGTTGGTGGCATTGGGATTCTCATCGATGATGTTCTGCGCCTGCTGATAGTAGCAACGTCCCAAGTCGTAGTAGCCCTGAGCATAGTTAGCATCGGCTTCGATAGCCTTCTGATAGAATGGTATAGCAGCATCGATGCCTTTATCAAGCTCAATGGTAAAGCCCTTCATGTCGTAGAGTGTGGCATTGTCGCCGTCGCGAGCGATGGCAGCGTCGATGTAATTGTAGGCGCTGGCATAGTCCTTCTTGTCGAGAAATCCCTGCACGATGTTGGCCAATGCCGAAGTGGCGTAAGCATCAACCTGATTTTCGGTATATCCCAACTTGCAGGCTTGTGCCAATGCGGGATAAGCGTTGTTGAAGTCCTTTGCATTGTAGAAGGCATAGCCCTGGAAGAACTTGAGCTCTGCAATGGCCGAGTCGGGCAGACTGATGTTCTGCGCCTTGGCGAATGGCGAAGTCACGACATCACAGTAGTTGCCATAGGCCTTAGCGGCGTTTGCCCAATCCTCAACCTTCTGGCTATTCTGTGCAGCATTGAGATAGGTATTGCCCAGATTGCCCATGTCAGCGATATGCGGAATGAGGGCAGCAATGATGTCCTTGCTGTATTTGGTCTTGATCTTGGGCATGCCGTTCTTGTCAAGCTTGAAGCTGCCGTCCTTGTTTGTCTCTTTGACACTGTCCAGCGGCAGTGCCTTGAACATGGCCTCAAAACCTGAGTTGAGTGCCTCACCCATCATGTCGGAGGTAATCATTCCTCCATCTTGTCCCACAGCCTTCATGGCCTGCATCTGGTCGAAGAGTTTGAATGCCAGACGTCCGGCAGTGTACCACGTCTGTGCATTGTTCATGCTCTCGGGGTTGGTCGTTGCGGGTTCCAACTTCTCGAGTGCCGCGGCAAGTGCAGCAGGGTCGTTCGACCCGACCATCTTCTCAGCTTCTTTAACCAGGCTCATTTGAGCCATTGCGCTCGATGCCACCATGGTGACTCCAGCGAGTAAAAGAAAGAATTTTTTCATTTTATTATCTGTTTAGGTTAAAAAATATTATTCATTGTTCTGTTCTTCCTCCGATTGAGGATTGTTGTTGTCGTCATCGTTGTCGACTTGCTCGACCTGGTCGGTAACATCTTGTGCAAAAGCCTGACGCACGCTCTCCTCGTCGGTGCTCTCGGGCTCGGTGTCAACCTTGCATACCGAGGCAATCTCGTCGTTCTTCTTCTCAAGGTTGATAAGTCTCACGCCCTGTGTGGCTCGCCCGACAACGCGCAGGCTCTTGACCTTGAGTCGGATGGTGATGCCGCTCTTGTTGATGATGACGAGGTCGTTGCCGTCGTTCACATTACGTATTGCAATTAACTTGCCAGTCTTCTCGGTAATGTTAATAGTTTTAACACCCTTTGCACCACGATTGGTCACACGATAGTCGTCCAGACTGCTTCGCTTGCCCATGCCGAGTTCCGAGACCACGAGCACATCATCGTTCTTGCTTGCGCGCATGCAAATCATTCCGATGACCTCGTCGTCAGGTCCATCAAGTGTCATGCCTCGCACACCGGTAGCGATGCGGCTCATGACACGCACCTTGTTCTCGTTGAATCGGATGGCACGACCGTTGCGGTTGGCCAGGATGATTTCGCTGTCGCCCTCGGTGAGCACTGCACCCACCAGTTGGTCACCATCGTTGATGTTGATGGCTCGCACGCCATTGAACCTGGGCCGCGAGTACTCGCTCAGGCATGTGCGCTTGACCACACCGCGCTTAGTGGCAAACATGATGTAGTGCGACTGGTTGTACTCGGGGTCGGTGAGTGCCGTTGCACGGACAAAGGCAAAGATGCGATTCTCTGGCCCCAGGTTGAGCAGGTTCTGGATGGCACGTCCCTT
>DEKO01000048.1:192-433 GCA_002353885.1 Porphyromonadaceae bacterium UBA2720 | reverse complement strand
CCCAGTGCCGTGAAGAAGAGCATATAGTTGTGGTTGGTCGCCTCGTAGACATACTCGATGAAGTCCTCATCGCGGGTGTCGCTGCCTTTCGATCCCACACCGCCGCGTGCTTGTGCACGATATTCCTTGAGCGGTGTACGTTTGATGTAGCCGAAGTGTGAGATGGTGATGATCATCGGGTCGTCGCTGTAGAAGTCTTCGGCGTTCATCTCTCCCTCGTCGGGGCAGATTTCGGTGCGAT
>DEKO01000048.1:0-134 GCA_002353885.1 Porphyromonadaceae bacterium UBA2720 | reverse complement strand
ACCTTGCGGCACACTGCCGGGTCGTTGAGGATGCTATTGAGGAAGGCGATAGTCTTCTCGAGCTCGGCCAACTCGTCGTGCAGTTTGTTCTGCTCGAGGTTGGTGAGCTGTCGCAGACGCATCTCGACGATGGC
>DEKO01000216.1:5137-13065 GCA_002353885.1 Porphyromonadaceae bacterium UBA2720 | reverse complement strand
TCCGCCGCCACGATGGTCGCGTAAACCATACTTGGCCTGCCAGGCATAGTCGGCGTGCGATGGACGATAGACGTCACGCAAGTGCTCGTAGTCCTCACTGCGCGCGTCATGGTTGCGCACGACAAACCCGATGGGTGTGCCCAAGGTCCTTCCCTCAAAGATTCCTGACAAGACCTCTACCTTGTCGGCCTCGTCGCGCCGCGAGACTGCCGACGACTGTCCTGGTCGGCGCAGGTCAACCATGTGCTGCACCAGCTGCAAGTCAACCTCCAGGCCTACCGGCATTCCGTCGATGACCCCGCCCATGGCCGGTCCATGCGACTCACCGAACGATGTGAGTCGGAATATGTTACCGAAAGTATTACTCATCACTTGTCAGTTCTTGTCAACAACCAGGTCAGCGACTTCGGCAGCGACAAACTGCACAAGTTGGCTTGGAGTCATCTTGAGTTGCAGTCCACGCATTCCGGCACTGACATAGATATAGTCAAAGTCATTGCAGGTGGTGTGAAAATAGGTGGGGAAAGGCTTCTTCATGCCGATGGGTGAGCAGCCGCCACGGATGTATCCGGTTTCCGGAAGGAGTTCCTTCATGTGAATCANNTATCCCGTTGTCGGCAGAAGCTGCTTCATAGCAATCATTTCGACCTTCTTGTTGCCCGACACACGAGCCGCCTTCTTTAGGTCCACCTCGTCGCAACCGGGAATGACACACACAAAGTGCCCCGTCTTGTCGCCATGCAGCACCAGCGTTTTGAACACCTGGTGAATGTCCTCGCCCAATGACGCAGCCACATGGTCGGCAGCGAGGTTGTTCTCATCCACCTCATAGGGCACCAGCTCGTAGTCAACATGCGCCTGGTCGAGCAGCCGTGCGGCATTGGTTTTATTAATTTTCTTAGCCATAAGTTTAAAATTCGTGAAATTAGGCGCAAAATTAATTGAAGTTGACTACCTTTGCAAAAAATAAAGACCGAAAATGATGAGAAAGTTGATTTTTAGCGCCTTTTTGGCCATTGCAGCCTGCATGAGTTGCAGCGCGCAGTTCTATGGTGTTGACGTCGACAAGTTGTCGCTACTGTTTAAACAGGCCGGCAAGTTGCCCTATGACAACGCCATGATTGTGATGAACAGCACCATGACAGCCCTGTCGCAAAATCCTCAGGGCTACCGCAAAGCTCTAGAACTAGCCGAGAACCAACTGGGCAACACTGCCGACTCGTTGCACAACGAGGAACTGTATATTGCCTGCCTGGAGCATGCCGCATCGTCGTTTGTGCTGGGCAGCAGCGAGAAGGAACGTCCCAAGATGCTGCTTGACATGGCCAAGAAAAACCGCATCGGCACCACAGCCGCCGACATCGAGTATGTCACCCCCGACGGCAAAGAGCACCACCTGAACGAGCCATGTGAGCAATACACACTGCTCTACTTCAACGATCCCGACTGCGACGCCTGCCAGAAAGTGAAGGCCAACATGGAACAGTCGACCACGCTTAAATCGCTGGTCGACCAGGCTTTGCTGCGTGTCGTTGCCATCTATCCCGATAACAACCAGAAGCTGTGGAAAAAGTCCAAATTCCCTGCCTGGATGGTTAACGGCTGGGACAAGAAACAGGCTATTGAAAACGACGGCACCTACATCCTGCCAGCCACTCTGCCCGTATTCTACTTGCTAGCTCCTGACAACACTGTGCTGATAAAGAACGAGCCCAGCCTCAAGCGCATCGAGGGTGCTCTGAGCCGCGTGATGACCAGCAGCGACAAGGACCCGCAGTCGCTGGCCAAGATGTTGTTCAACTAATAGAATTTTCAAAGGTGGTGAAACCGTTAGTGTCGCCTACATAAAGCGGACAGCCAGCAACCATGCACCGTTTTCACTACTTTTAGAAGATTAACGCGTTAAGAATAGGTGAGCAGGACATAGTCGGTCGAGCCCGGCTCGACAACAAAGGCCTGCGCCGCCCGCGCGCCCAACACCCACACAATCTCGCCGTCTGCCTCCATGAGCCAGACGGCTTTTTTCTGCTCGGCAGTGAACTTGAGGTCGACAAACAAGTCGCTCACCAGCTTGGTCCCTTTCATTCCAAATGGTTTGAAGCGATCGCCCTTGCGCCAATGCCGCAACACCACACGAGAGCAACTCATGATACAGTTGTTAAACGCCACACGTCGCTTGCCGTCGACCATCGACGGGGCAAAAGGTTCACCGCCATCAACAGTCGCTAGTCTGCCATCCAATTGCCTCTCCATCCCCCAATCGATCTCTATCTCATCATCACTACTAGAGGAGGACTTACTAGTATCCGTATCCTGTTGAACTAAAAAACTTTTCCGCTCAACAATTAAAGTGCAACTTGAGGATGAGAATCTTGCCCCAACAGAGGCCTTTACTGCCTGGTCGCACTGTGTGCGATTAAATCCACTGCGGCGTAGCAACGCATAGAGCATCATGCCCGGCTTCGGCGCCTCAAGAAGTTTTTGCCTGCAATAGCACCAATCGCCGGTGTCCTCGTCATAGAAACCCACGTCGTCCTCTTCGATCCGTGCCACCAGATAGTCGAGCAGCTCGCGCTCATCGTCGAGGTGCCTCATGGTGTCGGCGATGCGCTGCCGCGCATTGTCAAACTCGCGGTCGATGGCCGGCAGCACCACGTTGCGCAACCGGTTGCGGCGATAGTCGTTCTGCAGATTGGTGCTGTCGGTGACATAGTCCTGACCAATGTCATGCAGATATTGCAGCACCTGGCCGCGTGTGACACCCAGCATGGGCCGGACAATGCGCGCCCAGCGGTCATAGGTCCGCA
Organism: Porphyromonadaceae bacterium UBA2720; assembly: GCA_002353885.1. Lineage (GTDB taxonomy): Bacteria > Bacteroidota > Bacteroidia > Bacteroidales > Muribaculaceae > Sodaliphilus. The sequence goes on along the minus strand of DEKO01000216.1, from coordinate 10,258 downwards.
TTCCCACGAGCCCGTTGATGCCCGTCCCGCGCAAGAGATTGAGGAAAAACGTCTCCAGATTGTCGTCGGCATGATGTGCCACGGCCACAGGTCGGCACTTGAGCGCCATTGTCAGCTCATAGAACCAGTCGTAGCGCAGGCTGCGGCATGCCATCTCGGTCGACACGCCCCGCCGCGTGCGCTTGTAGGCCTCGACATCGAAGTCCTGCACATGGAGCTCGACACCCAGCCTCTGGCAGAGGTCGCGCACAAACCGCTCATCACGCATCGACTCGTCGCCACGCAGATGGAAGTTGCAATGCGCCGCCACACAGTCATAGCCCAGTTCGAGCAATGCACGCAACAGCGCCACCGAATCGGCTCCCCCGCTCAGTGCCACCAACAGCGGCGACTTGTCGTCAGCCGACAGACCGGCAGTTGTCATGCTCTCCCTGATTTTCTCGACCAGTTTTGTCGTTTTCATGGTGGCAAAGTTACTCTATTTTCGTTAAAAATCAGCCCACAACTGCCAATTATTTGCAGAATGCGCCGAAAATCAGTAATTTTGCCGAACAATTTGACACTAGCTATGAAGAAAATGATATGCTTTGCCGCTCTTGCGGCATTTGGACTGAGCTTGATGGCACAGTCAAAGGCGGCTCAAGTGTTCGACAAGATTGCCGAACGCTTCACCTTTTCGGGATATGCACAGCTGGGCTGGGAGTACCACGACCAGAGCGACCCCAACAACGAGTTCAAGCTCAACAAGCTGATTGTCATGAGCAACCTCCGCATCATCGACAACCTGAACGCGTTCGCCATGTTCGATTTTAAGGGCTTCACACTGCAGGAACTGTGGGTCAACTACCAAGTCCGTCCCTGGCTCAACATCAAGGCTGGTCAGTTCAAGACCCCATTCAGCATTGAGAACCCGTTGTCACCGTCCATTCTCGAGACCATCAACCAGGCCTCGCTGGCCACAAGCTACATGGTGATGGGCAATGGCCTGATGATGCCCAAGGGCGCCGGTCGCGACATTGGTCTGACGGTGTATGGCAACGCCGGACAGTATGTGAGCTACGACCTGGCCGTGATGAACGGCGCCGGCCGTGGCAAGGGTGACGACAACTCGTGGAAGGACTTTGTGGCACGGCTGACGTTGCATCCACTCAAGTGCCTGGACGTGAGCGCCTCGACCATTGTGGGCAAGGGTGCGACCGACATACTCAACGAGGTCGACCGCCTTATGGTGTGGGGAGACCGTGAGGCCAAGCTTGACTATAGGCGCAACCGCTGGGCTGTGGGAGCCTACTTGAAAACCAATCCCGTGGATGTGCGCGCCGAGTGGATGTGGGGCAATGACGGCGACCTGGACAGTAATGGCGGCTATGTGACCACACAGGTCAAGAATGTGGGGGTCAAGGGACTGGACCTGGTCGGATCGTACGACCACCTGGAAACGTTTGCCACCATCGACCGCTTTCAGGCTGGTGTGCAGTACTGGTTCTACAAGAAGTGCCGTGTGCAGGCCGGCTACAGCTACACTAAAATCAAAACCCTGGAGGGCGAGAACGGCATCCTGACCCAAGTGCAGGTTGCTTTCTAGTAGTTTAACGGTTAATCCTGAATGAATTGAAAATGCGACGATACATTATTTATATAGCGATGGCACTGTTTGCTGTCACCAGTGTGCCGTGCATGGCACAGAGCGAGGACGACTATGACGAGAGCATACGCATGCCCATCCGTCGTCTGCACCCCGAGCGTGAGCGCGAGAAGGCCCGCCAGAAACTTCAACAAGAACTTGATGCCAAAAACAAGAAGCAACAGGCCGATGATGACGCATGGAGCGATGACAATCAGTCGCCAGGAAAGAAGCGCGACAACCGTCGTGTGGTGGGCAAAGTTGCTCAGTCACAGTCATCGGCCGACCGATCTCTCATTGATGAGTTGTTGAACAAAGACTATTCGCTCGTCGAATATCTCCCGCCCGAGCCCAAGCGCCCCGTTTGGCAGGACGATCCTATAGTCGAGAGTGAGAGCGAATTGTTGTCACAAGTGAGCAAAAGCTCGCCCCAGACAGGCACCACACGCTATATGCCACGCGACGTGACCATGGCCAGCACCGAGAATGCTTTCTATGCCTACTTCACCACCAGCGGCAGCCGTGTCGAACCGTTGCGTCTGCGCGTGCAGTATTATGCCGACGACCCATTGCAATTCAACGACATCCTGTTCGAGATCAATGGTTTCGACTACAACTATCGCGCCATCTCACCCCGTCGCGGTAAGGGCACCGGCCGCATGATTTGGGAAGAGAGCGACCAGGTGGTGCAGCGCGGCGACAAGGATCTGCTCTATGCCCTGTCGCATGCCAACTGGGTGCGCATGTCACTGGTTGGCGCAGATGGCACCAAGCATGTGAAAATGTTAACAGAAAAGCAAATTCAAGACTTCTATTCCATTTTGCAACTTTATCGCTTGATGGGTGGACGTCTCGACTGACCTTGCCTTCAACCCGCATCAATAGCCCTGTTTAACGTGGTTAAGCAGGGCTTTTTTGTGTCCTGACTGGCGGTTTGCGAAACCAAACAATTTTTTTTCGCAAATTTTTCGAGTTTTATTTTGCAAATTCAAAACTTCGTTGTAATTTTGTGGCGTGAAAAATTTCCAGCCCCTTAAGATGAAGAAAAACTTGTCATACCGCCATGCCTTTCCGGTGCTAACCGCCGGTGCGATGTTGCTGTGCACTACCAGTTGCGCTTCGCTGTTCGGTAACACCAACTGCCACTGCACTCATCCGGGTCCATGCGTATGCTGCGAACAGGACCAGTCGGGCCGCGTTGTTGTTGGCCACCGTCCTGTACAACAAGACTCAACTGTCGACAAGTCTTATCTGAAGGAACTGCTGAGCAAGGACTACTCACTGCATGAGTACCTGCCCGAGGAACCCAAGCGCCTGGTGTGGGTTGACGACACGCTGACTGTGACGCAAGCCGAGCTTCAGGATTACTTCAAGGTTTCGAACGGCTGGACTATGCCTCGTGATGTGACCACCGACGACACCGAGAACGCCATCTACTTCTACTTCACCGAACGTGGTGATGGCACTCCCGACCCGATGCACCTGCGTGTGCAGTACTATGCCGACGACCCGCTGAGGTTTGAGAAGTTACACTTCATCATCGACGGGTTCGACTACTACTTCACCCCCACCAACTTCAAGCGTGGCAAGGGAAAGGGCATCATGATTTGGGAGAATAGCGACGACCCATTGACAGCTGCCGACAAAGACTTGGTCTACGCTTTGACGCACTGCAACTGGTGCCAGCTCAAGATTGTGGGTGCTGATGGCATGCAACATGTCAAGATGATCAGCGACAGTCAGTTTGACGACTTCCGCCGCACGCTGCAGCTCTACTTGCTCAAAGGTGGCAAATTCTAGCGCAAATTCTAATACTCAAGGTAAATATAATAATGGTTTGTACATGCGAGAAGGGTTCCAGCCGTGTTGGCCAGAACCCTTTGCTTTTTTCTCAAGTCGGAGCAAAACAAAAAAAAGATAGTCTAAGCGTGTGTCTTGGGCTATCTTTAGTTGATTGATGGCGACGCCGTCACTCTTGCGGCGTCCACCGGGGTCAGGATGTAACCAGGTGATTAGAGCAGAGTGACCTCAACGTCAGTCTCAGTAGCCTCAACATTCACCTTTCCTTCACGGGCGAGCCAGCCAATGGCAGCATAGAGTTCCTTCTCTTTGAGCTTAGTGGCTTTTTTCAGCCCCTTAACACTAAGGGTGCAGTTGGCATCGTTCAGCGCGTTCCAAGTGGCGCCGGCCCATAATCCAATTGTTTCAACGTTCATAAATACAAAAATTTAATAATACATCAAAAATCGGGCGCAAAAGTACATCATTATTTCATACCATGCAAGTTTTTGGGCAAAAAAGTGACAATTTGCAAGAAAATCTGTTGCCATTAGCAGCTATCACCGCTTGAGGCGAGCGATGACATGGGTAAAAGATGTGCTAAAAGAATGTCAAAATCACGTGATGAATTGCGTTTTTTAAAAATACTTATTACCTTTGCAATAAAATCATGACGCATGAAAGGACTTGTTGTGAAGAATACAGGCAGCTGGTATGTGGTCAGGACAGGTGATGGCGCACTCACCCACTGCAAGATCAAGGGGAACTTGAGGTTAAAGGGTTTCCGTTGCACCAATCCTGTCGCTGTGGGCGACATGGTGAACTTTGAGCCCCGTCCCGATGGCACGGCTTGGATCACAAACATCGAGCCGCGCCGCAATTACATCATCCGCCGCGCCAGCAATCTGAGCAAGGAGTTCCAAATCATCGCCGCAAACTTGGACCAGGCTGTGCTTGTCGTCACACTTGCCAACCCAGTGACCAACACCACCTTCATCGACCGCTTCCTGGCCACCGCGATGGCCTATAATGTGCCTGCCATGCTTGTCATTAATAAAGTAGATCTGTTGGCTGCCGAAGACGACCAAGCGCTTTTGTCGGCTGTGGCACATCTGTACCGCAGCATCGGCTATAGTGTTGTGTTCACATCGACGTTGACTGGCGAGGGCATCGATGAATTGCGCTTGTCGCTCACCGACAAGACCTCGCTATTTTCAGGCAACTCGGGCGTGGGAAAGAGCAGTCTGATCAACCTGCTTGTGCCTGATGCGCACTTGCGTGTGGGCGATGTGTCTGAAGCCCACCACACAGGCATGCACACCACCACATTCAGCGAGATGCTCGACCTGCCTGGCGGGGGGTGCCTAATTGACACTCCTGGCGTCAAAGGCTTCGGCACCATCGACTTTGAACGCAGTCAGGTAGCACACTATTTTCCCGAGATATTCAAAGCATCAGAGCAGTGCCGATTTGGCAACTGCACTCACACGCATGAGCCGGGCTGTGCCGTGCGTGATGCCGTCGAGCAGAGCCTGATCAGCCAGTCACGCTATGCCAGCTATCTCAGCATCATCGACGACGACCCCAATGACAAATACCGCAAACCATTCTAAAATGCACAACAAGTGCGGGCAATGAGTGTTGGGCGGTGAAGCATGAGCCATGCACAATGCTCAACTTTCTCTTGCAACTTGTGGCCATCAAAAACCACCAAAGAC
>DEKO01000216.1:2903-5122 GCA_002353885.1 Porphyromonadaceae bacterium UBA2720 | reverse complement strand
GGAAAACATCTGCCACCAAAGGCTCTGACGCCATAGCTCATGGCCCGCAACTCGACACCCGAAACCTGAAAACTCGCGGCACAGAATGCCCTCCTGGTTGCTTTTGTCTAGCCAAAATGAGTAATTGTGAGGCGGACGGGTAATTTTTCGCAGACATTTTGCTGCGCATGTCGAAATTTTATTGTACTTTTGTCGAATAATTGGGTATCTATGGCATCTGAACTCCGTGAACGGCTAGAGCGCCTGCAACGCAAGAGCGCTGTCCTGATTGAGAAATATCAGGCACTGCTGGCACAGAGCCAGCAGACCGCTCACGAGCTAGAAGAGGCTAAGGCCGTGAATGCACGACTGAAAGCACAGGTCGAGCAGATGGAGCAAGACAACCAGTATCTGCGCATGGCACACAGTGTGGCGCCATCGCCCGAAGCTGTAGCTCAGACACGCGCCATGATATCCAAGCTAGTGCGGGACATTGACCGCTGCATCTCACAATTGAACACTTGATTGATAATTAACAATTGATAATTAATAATTAAGGATTAAATGTTATGGCCCTATCACGCTGTACACACCATGGGTGCTGAGCATGAGCGGGTCTAGAGATATAAAACTGTGCGCAACGCTATGCCAAGCGAGAAGCAGAACATATGGATCCACTTGGCCGACACCAAGGCCATGCCACTGAGCATTGACCGCGAGGCCGAGGAGACCTACCGCGAGGCCGAGAAGTTGGTCAACACGCTGTGGGAACGCTGGATGAACCGCTTCTCAGACAGCAGCACGTCGCACGAAGTCCTGGCCCGGGTGGCCTTTCAGTTTGCAAGACTGTATCTGGAGACCTACCAGGACAACAAGAATGTCAATGACTACCTGACCGAGTTTGAGCAACAGCTCGACGAGATTGTCTTGAAGATAGACTGAAACGGCCCCAAGTTGTCACACTACGACAACTTGCCGCAAGGTCAATAAAACTGAGAGATTTTTTAGGTTCCTGCACTATGTTCATTGCCAGGCTACCGTCCTTTTTTCATGGCTGGGACGGCATCCAAGACCGCAATGAGTGTGGTGCAATTATTTTTTTATTAATATATAAAACATTTTTTACAAAACTCAATGGACATGGACACTAACATAATAGTTGCTATTGTTCTCATTGCAGCGGCATTCGCACTGGGCATGTACATCGCCCACATGATGTCGAAACGCAATGCCAAGTCGGCGGCCAACGAGATTCTCGAGAAGGCACGCCTAGAAGCCGAAGTGTTGAAAAACAACGAGGTTATTAAAGGTAAGGAAGAAGGCATGAGCATCCAGCGCGATGCCGAGAAGCAAGCCAACGCACGTTTGTCGAAGGTGCAGTCAGCCGAGGCCAAGCTCAAGCAGCGCGAGATGCAGCTCAACCAGCAACAAGGCGAGGTGCAGCGCAAACGCAACGAGCTGGACAACCTCAAGGCCAATGTTGACCTTCAGAGCCAAGTGCTTGACGACCGCAAGAAGGAGGTTGACCGCCTGGAGAAGACCGTACGCGACACCCTTGAGCACGTGAGCGGTCTCAGTGCCGATGAAGCTAAGGAGAAGCTGATCGAGAGCCTCAGAGACGAAGCCAAGACAGCTGCAGCTAGCTACATCAACGACATCATGGACGATGCTAAGCTCACCGCCAACAAGGAGGCCAAGCGCATCATCGTCGAGACCATTCAGCGCGTAGCCACCGAGACGGCCATTGAGAATGCCGTCACCGTGTTCCACATCGACAACGACGAGATCAAAGGCCGCATTATCGGCCGTGAGGGACGCAACATACGCGCCCTGGAGGCTGCCACAGGCATCGAGATCATCGTCGACGACACCCCCGAGGCCATCGTCCTGTCGGGCTTTGACCCTGTGCGCCGCGAGATTGCCCGTCTGGCCCTGCACCAGCTGGTGGCCGACGGCCGCATCCACCCCGCCCGCATCGAGGAGGTCGTGGCCAAGGTACGCCGCCAGGTCGAGGACGAGATCATCGAGACCGGCAAACGCACAGCCATCGACCTGGGCATCCACGGCCTGCACCCCGAGCTCATCCGCCTCATCGGCAAGATGAAATATCGCTCAAGCTATGGCCAGAACCTGCTGCAGCACTCGCGTGAAACTGCCAACCTGTGTGCCATCATGGCCAGCGAACTGGGTCTGAATCCCAAGAAGGCTCGCCGCGCAGGACTGCTGCACGACATCGGCAA
>DEKO01000216.1:0-2839 GCA_002353885.1 Porphyromonadaceae bacterium UBA2720 | reverse complement strand
GACATCTGCAATGCCATCGGTGCACACCACGACGAGGAGGAGGCCACGAGCCTCTATGCACCCATTGTGCAAGTGTGCGACGCCATCTCGGGTGCTCGCCCCGGTGCCCGCCGCGAGGTGGTCGAAGCCTACATCAAGCGTCTGAACGACCTTGAGAAGCTGGCTCTGAGCTATCCTGGCGTGGTCAAGACCTATGCCATCCAGGCCGGACGCGAGCTGCGTGTCATTGTTGGTGCCGACAAGATCAGCGATGCTGAGACCGAGAAGCTCAGCACCGAGATAGCACAGAAGATCCAAGACGAGCTCACCTATCCCGGACAGGTGCGCATCACTGTCATCCGCGAGACCCGCGCCGTCAGTTACGCCAAATAAGCACAACAGGTGATGAACGACGAACAGAACAAATTACCCGTTCCACCGCTGCCCGACGATAGCGACTGCGTGCAGTGCAGCAACCCATGCTGCGGCGGCCCATGCAACAGCCGCAGCAATCTGCACAGCTACAACTGGTTGGACGATATACCGGGCGGAGAGGCTGACTTTGACATCGTCGAGGTGCACTTCAAGAACACCCGACGCGGCTTCTACCGCAACTCGGCCCACCTAGACCTGGCTGTGGGCGACCTGGTGGCTGTCGAGGCCAATCCTGGCCATGACATCGGCGAGGTGGCGATGACCGGCCGACTGGTCAAGCTGCAGATGCGGCGCGCCAACCTCAAGCCCGACATCGAAATCTTGCGTGTGTTCCGCAAGGCCAAGCCTGCCGACCTCGAACGCTTCGAAGCAGCCAAAGCCCGTGAGGTCGACACGATGATACGTTCTCGCAAGATTGCCACCGACCTGGGGCTGAAGATGAAGATTGGCGATGTGGAGTATCAGGGCGACGGCAACAAGGCCATCTTCTACTACATCGCCGACGAGCGCGTCGACTTCCGCCAGCTCATCAAGGTGCTGGCCGACGTGTTCAAGATACGCGTCGAGATGAAACAGATTGGAGCCCGTCAGGAAGCCGGCCGCATCGGCGGCATCGGTCCGTGCGGACGCCCATTGTGCTGTGCTAGCTGGATGACCAACTTTGTGTCGGTAGCTACCAGTGCGGCCCGCTTTCAGGACATCTCGCTCAACCCGCAGAAGCTGGCCGGACAGTGCGCCAAGCTCAAGTGCTGTATCAACTTTGAGGTCGACACCTATGTCGAGGCCTCCAAGCAGATGCCACACAAGGACACCACGCTTGAGACCAAAGACGCCACTTACTACCAGTTCAAGGTCGACATTCTCAAGGGCGAAATCACCTACTCGACCGACAAGTCTGTGCCGGCCAATCTGGTGACCATCTCGCGCGAACGCGTGTTTGAGGTGATGGCCCTGAACCGCAACGGGGTCAAGCCCGACAAGCTGCTGCCCGACGACGCCGAGCATGAGGTCGAGATCAAGGCCTTCGGCGACATCCTTGGGCAGGACGCTATCAACCGCTTCGACCGCAAGAAGAAACGCAAGAAGAAAGGCGGCGATCGCAAGCCTGCTCAGGAAGGGGAACACAAGCCCAACGAACGTGTTGACAAGGGCGATCGTGGCGAACGCCGTGAGCGTCAGCCACGTGGTGAACGTCCACAAGGCGAGCGTCGTGAGCGCCGTGAGCGTCCTCGTCCCGACGGCGGCATGTCGCGCAACGACACCCGACGTGCCCAGCGCCCCGACAAAGTGCAACGCAACCGCCAACCCAAACCCAACCGTCGCGAAGGCAGAGATGGCTCGCAGAACGCACAGAACAAGGGCTAAACGACATCGGCTGAGCTGGCTCATAGCTGTGATGATCACGATTTGCTTGGGCGGATGTGCGCCCGAGCAAATCGATTATGCACACTTTGAGCACATTGCCAACGATACCTGGCTGCACGACATGCCCCTCAGGTTCACCCCTCAGTGGAGCGACTCGACGGCACAGCACCAGTTGCTGGTCACCGTGCGCCACACACAGCACTACCCGCACGGCAACTTGCCCATGGTGGTGGACCTGATTGGCGCCGACGGACATGTGAAGCGTCACCGACTGAACATGCACATCACCGATGGCCATGGCAACTGGGTGGGCAAGGGCTTCGGCACCCTCTATCAGTGCCAAACCACCGTGTCACGCGACGTCACCGGCATTGATGCCCAGCGCGTGGTAGTGTGGCTCAACCTAGACTCGTGCCAGTCTGTGACAGGCATCACCGACATTGGCATCACATTAATTAAGAATTAACAATCATTGGGTTGTTGATCTCGCAACCGATGGCCGAAACCGACAACTGATAACCTACAACCGAACTGTTAACAATGAAAATTGACAAGGACGAGGCCCGCAAGACAGGCATACAACTGCTCAAGTATGGCGTGATAGGCGTGATGAACACGCTCATCACGCTGGTGGCTTTCTATTTGTTCAACACCAAGTTGGGAGTGCCTTATGGCCCGTCCAACATCATCGGTTATGTGCTGGGTGTGGTGAACAGTTTCTTGTGGAACCGCAGCTGGGTGTTCAAGACCGGTGGCGACTTCAAGCGCGAGGCACTGCTGTTCGGGTGCGGTTTTGTGCTGTGCTGGATGCTGCAAGGCATCATCAGCTGGGTATTGCTTGAGGGCGTTGGCATGAAAGACCTGCCCAGCGATGTGATTCCCTTCTTCCCGATGGAGAAGCCCGGACAGAACATTGTGATGGTCATCTCGATGGTGGCCTACACCATCGGCAACTATGCCTTCAACCGCTTTGTGACCTTCAAGGCCAACAATGAGACCGCATAGACTCGCCCGTGACGTGGCAAAAAACGGTAGGGACGTGGCAAGCCGCGTCCCTACC
>DEKO01000039.1:22084-25767 GCA_002353885.1 Porphyromonadaceae bacterium UBA2720 | reverse complement strand
AGGGCGCGGGATATGCCGGCGGCATCGTCTCCAGCGCCATCGACGGCGAACGCTGCGCCGAAGCCCTTGCTGGAGCCACCCTTTAATGAAGAATGCATAGTGAAAAATAAAGAATGCAGTTTGGCAGAATAATCTCTCGCAGATCAATCTATTTTTAGTAGCTGTGAGGGAAGCCCCCTCGTCCCCCACTGAAGAGGGGGAAGGCTGTTGGGCCATGCGGCCAGCTATTGGCACTTTGCCCTTCGGTTGCTATTGGCCAGCCCCGTTAGGGGCGGCAAGTACATAGGCGGGGATGAGGCTTCAATAGCGGCCGAAGACCCACCTAGTTGTTCTTCTTGTAACTGGTTACAGCCCAAACCGACATGGTGGTGGCGATGAGGGCCAAAGCACCCACCTGGTGGGCAATGCTCATGAAGCCGCCGCCACGGATGAACACTGTGCGGATGGCATCGATGAAGTANNTAGTGCATGGGGTTGACGTAGGTCGTGGCGTAGGCCCAGTCGGGCATCGACCGTGCGGGTGTGAACAGGCCACTGAGCAGCAGCATCATCACCACAAAAAACCACATCACAAAGATGGCCTGCTGCATCGTTTCGCTGTAGTTTGAGATGATCAGTCCGAATGAACTCCAGAATAGTGCCAATAGCATAGCGAGGACAAACACCCAAACAACGGGACCTTGACAGGTTATGCCATAGACAGCCCACGACAGCAGCAGGCACACGACAATCACAAACAGGGCGATGATCCAGTAGGGTATCAGTTTGGCCAGGATGAACGACCACTTCGACACAGGGGTAACATTCATCTGCTCGATGGTGCCCGCCTCCTTCTCGCCCACAATGTTGAGCGTGGGCAGGAATCCGCACAAGAGCATCATCACGATGGCCAGCAGTGCGGGAATCATAAAGAGCTTATAGTTCTGATGCTTGTTGTAGAGGTTGAGCGTCGATAGCTTGGCTTGTATGGCCGCCTGGTCAGGATTGGCATGGGTTGTAACAATTTGGGACAGATAGGCCGAACCCATGGCTCCCTTGGTGCCATCGACGGCATTGGCTGCGATGAGCACTTGTGGCATCTGTCCAACCGCCAGGTCGCGACCATAGTGTCGTGGAATGACCAGGATGATGTCGGCCTGGCTCTGCTGCACCTCTTGCAGCGCCTGCTCGTAGGTGGACTTCTGCCCATTGAAGACAAAGTAGTTGCTGGCCTCGATGTCATGCACCAAGCGCTGCGACATGGCCGAACGGTCGTTATCCACCACGTCGACGACGATGTTCTTCACCTCCTGGTTCATGATCCAGGGCAGTACGCACATCACCATGATGGGAAACACGACGATGAGACGCGGCAGGAAGGCGTTGCGCCTGATCTGCAGGAACTCTTTCTGTATGAGATATTTCAACGTCATTCCAGTCGATTGTTAAACTTGGCTAATGCCAGGGTGAGTAGGGCGATGGTCATCGCCAGTAAGATGCCGGCTTCGCGCAGCACATCACCGATGCCTACGCCCATGATCATGAGTTTGCGCATGGCGGCGATGAAATATCGTGGCGGTATGATGGCCGACACCCATTGCAACACGCGGGGCATCGACTCGATGGGGAAAAGCATGCCCGAGAGCATGACAATGGGCATCAGCAGCACCATAGCCGAGAGCAGCAGAGCCACCAGCTGGGTCTTTGCCACGCTCGAGATGAGCAGCCCTAGCGAGAGGGCCAACAGGATATAGATCAACGAGATGCCCACGATCCAGAAAAGCGACCCGGCCAGCGGCACGTCCATCACAAACCGCGCCATGAGCAGGATGATGGCCAGGATGCCCAAGGCCAGCACCAGATAGGGCACAGCCTTGGCCACAATCATCATCAGCGGACGCACAGGCGACACGAGCAGCACCTCCATGGTGCCCCGCTCCTTCTCGCGCACAATTGAGATAGAAGTCATCATGGCGCAAATCAGCATCAGCAGCATGCCCATGATGGCTGGCACGAAGTTATAGGCACTGCGCATCTGCGGGTTGTAAAGCATCTTCCGATTGACCAGCGAGGCCGAAGGGTTAAGAATGGTCTGCGTGGCATAACTGGTCCACTGCTGGGCCATGTTGGGGTCACTGCCGTCCACCATCATCTGCACGCCACTGTGCTTTGATGCAAAGTCGCGACCGAAGATGATGGCCAGATCAGCCTTCTGGTTGCGGATAGTTTGCTCGGCCTCGGTTGGTGTTGGCACGAGTCCAACGATGACAAAATATTCAGATGCAGCCAGGCGGTCAATCACTTGCTGTGTGGCATGGTCGCCGTGAGCGGAGACCACCACAGTGCGCACGTTGCGCACGTCGTTGGTGATGGCAAAGCCGAAGAGTAGCATCAGCACAACTGGCATGCCGAACAGGATGAGCATCGTGCGGCGGTCGCGCAAGATGTGCCGCGCTTCTTTCTGAACAAAGGATAAAAACTGCTTCATAATCAGTTTAAGTAACTTTCTAAAGTAGTGATGTAGTAAAGTAGTCAAGCCGTTACATAATGGTGGCTGTTCTTGCGGCATGCCGCGTCCCTACTGCCGCAATAGTGTGACGTCTTAACTCCATTTTACTCCTTAACTCCTCTAGAAACTTGAAAGTTTAGTCGCTTGATCGCTCGGCCTGGCGGGCTAGATGGGTAAAAACATGATCCATGTCGGGCTGGTTGAACTCATGCTTGAGCTCATTGGGCGTACCCATTGCTTTGATCTTGCCATCGACCATGATGGAGATACGGTCGCAATACTCGGCCTCGTCCATATAGTGGGTGGTGACAAACACGGTGATACCGCGCTGGGCGGCGTCGTAGATAAGCTCCCAGAACTGTCGGCGTGTAGCAGGGTCAACGCCACCCGTCGGCTCGTCGAGAAACACCACGCTGGGCTCATGGAAGATGCTCACCGTGAACGCCAGCTTCTGTTTCCAGCCTAGAGGCAGCGAGGCCACCAGGTCGTTCTTGTGCTCGCTGAACTGCAAACGCTCGAGCGCCTCGTCGGTCTTGCGGGCTATCTCTTCGTCACGCATGCCATAGATGCCGGCAAACAGGCGGATGTTCTCGGCTACAGTCAGGTCCTCGTAGAGCGAGAACCGCTGACTCATATAGCCGATGTGGCGCTTGATCAGCTCATGCTGGGTGCGGATGTCATAGCCTGCGACCATGCCGGTGCCGCTGGTGGGCTGGTTCAGCCCCGTGAGCATGTGCATAGCAGTAGTTTTTCCGGCTCCGTTGGCACCGAGGAAACCAAATATCTCGCCCTTGCGGACACTGAACGAGATGTCGTCCACAGCATGAAACGTGCCGTAAGCCTTGACCAGATGGCTCACCTCGATGACGTTGCCGCCGGCTGCCTCGGTGTCATGCTCTCGTGTGATGCCTGGCGGGTTGAACACGTCGGCAAAGCGGTCGAGTACGACCTCGGGCGTGTCGATGCCGCGCACCACTCCATGGTCAAGGAACGCCACGCGCTCGCAACGTCGCACCTCGTCGAGATAGGGGGTTGACGCTACGATGGTGATGTCGCGCTCCTTGAGCAGGGTGAGCATGTCCCAGAACTCCTTGCGGCTCACAGGGTCAACGCCCGTGGTGGGCTCGTCCAGCAGCAGTACGCTGGGGCTATGCACCAGTGCGCATGACAGGGCCAGCTTCTGCTTCATACCGCC
>DEKO01000039.1:21893-22033 GCA_002353885.1 Porphyromonadaceae bacterium UBA2720 | reverse complement strand
CGCTCAATCTGTGAGTAGATGGCACGGATCGAGTCATAGCCCTCATCGACTGTGGTGCCAAATAGCGTAGCGAAAAACTCTAGGTTCTCGCGCACCGTTAGGTCCTGGTAGAGCGAGAACTTGCCGGGCATGTAGCCCAC
>DEKO01000039.1:6751-21779 GCA_002353885.1 Porphyromonadaceae bacterium UBA2720 | reverse complement strand
GGGCCGATGAGTCCGAACACCTCGCCCTTGTCGACGCTGAAACTCACGTCGTCCAGTGCTTTGACCTTGCCGTAACTCTTGCTGATATGTTCAACCGCTATTGCTTTCATTTGGACTTTGGGATTTAGTTTTTAGTTTTTAGTTGTTAGTAGGGACGCGCNNCGGCACCCCTGTGCCGTCCGCCAGCGGGGCTGCAATCAATATTACCCAAGGTCGAGGCGGACGGCACGGGAGTGCCGTCCCTACAACCGCCAGACAGGCGATTATGCATTATGAATTATGCATTATGAATTAAATAAGCTTCACCTTGCCATACATGCCCATCTTGATGCTGCCATCGGTGTTGTCGACGGCAATCTTGATGGCATACACCAGATCGGCGCGCTCGTCGTCGGTGACGATCGTTTTGGGCGTAAACTCCGACTGGTTTGAGATCCAGGTGATAGTTCCTGTATACTCTTTAATCTGTTTGTTGCCATAGTCGGCCAATACTTTTACCTGCTGTCCCACCTTGATCTGTTGCAGCTGCGCCGAGGTAACGTAGGCCCGCATGATGATGTGGCGTATGTCGGCCATCTTGAACAATGGCTTACCTGCAGTGACAAACTCGCCTTGCTCGACATATTTCTCCAGCACAGTTCCCGTGATGGGAGTTTTGATGACGGTGTTGGCAATCTGGTCGTCAAGTTGGCTCTGCTGCACATCGATGCTCGCCTGCTGCGAGTTGATGCCCTCAATCTGCGCGTCGATGCTCTGTCCTTGCTCGGCCAGGCTGGCATTGTTGCTGCGTATCTGGTCTTGTGTGGCACTGAGTTGTTTCTCGAGCACGCTGATTTGGTAATCAATCTCATCAACCTGCTTCTGTGGCACGGCTCCGTCGCGTAGCAGTTCGGTGTAGCGCTGCCGCTCGCGTCGGGCATTGGCAATCTGCTGTCGGATGCTGGCCACCTGCTTCTCCAGGTCGAGCCGCTTGCTGGTGGTCGCGTTGCGCGTGGCACCCAGTTGTCGCTTGTTGGCACCCAGCTGGTTGCGTGTGGTCTCGAGTTGCTGTTTTTTGAGCACAAGTTGCGTGTCGTCAATTTTGCCCACCTGCGCGTCGGCAGTGAGTTCTTGTCCTTCCTGGACCTCGAGTGTTGTCAACTCACCCGAAGCCTTGGCCGAGATGGTGACCTCGGTGGCCTCGAATGTGCCTGTGGCATCAAATTCTTTCTCTTTTGGGCCGCAAGCAGCGAGCATTGCCACCGCGGCTATATATAGCATGTTCTTCTTCATCTTTCAATTCTTAATTCTTAATTATTAATTGTAATTTTCAGGTCGCTCATGGCCTTGAGCCACTCAATTTGGTGGATGGATTGCTGGACACGTGCGGCGTTCTCGGCGTTGATTTCTTTGATCAAGTCATTCACGTCGATGATGCCGTGAGCCAGCTTTGACTCGGCTGCCTTGCGCACCGAGGACCGCAGCTGTATGATCTCGTCATCGGTAGCAACCATCTGGCGGTAGCGGACAATGTTGTCGGTCTGCTGCGCCTGCTCCAACCGGTTGTTGAATAAGAACACGTCGCGGCTGTTCTGGGCCGAGGCACGCTGCAGTTCAATCTTGGCCTTGTCGTTCTTGCGAGTGTAGAGAGCACCGATGTTCCATGTCAGCCGTGCACCCACCATGGCGTTGAGCGACCACTTGTGGCGCATCATGTCCTCAAACATGTTGTAGCCCGGATATCCATAGAAACCCGAGGCAAACAAGTTGAGCCGCGGCATCAGCCGGGAGTTGAGCTCACGCTCTTGCGCGTCGGCCAGGCGCAGTTGCGCGTCGGCCAGACGCAGTTCGGGGCGGCGGTTGGTCGCATCGGCTTTCACCTCGGCCACAATGGGTTTGACCACATCGGTCACCTCAATGCCGCAGAATGCGCTCAGCATCCGTGCCAACGTCTGCCGCTGGGCCTGCAGGTTGGCTCGCTGCTGCGTGGCATTGAGTCGCTCGGCCTTGACGGCAAGGTAGTCGCACTCGGCTGCTGCGCCACGCTTGTAGAGCGAAGCCAGCTTTTTCTCGCTGCTCTCGAGCAACGTCTGGAGGTCGGTATTGAGCCGCAGTTGGTCGTCGAGCAGCAGCAGGCCATAGTACATCTCGCTGGCTCGCTGACGCACGGCGTAGAGCGTGACCTCGGTCTGTGCGGCCTGCACTGCTCCTTGCTCACGGGCGATGGCTTGCTGCGCGCCGATGGCACCGCCGTCATAGAGTGTCTGATTCACATCGATGCCCACGCGATACTGGTCTTTCTTCAGACCCTTGATGTCCGTGCCCATCTGGCTCAACATGGCCTGCATCTGTTCGGGCCAGGCCGTGACCGCGCTCTGCCAGGTGGCTTGCGCTGTGGCCGACACCTGTGGAAGCCAGGCCTTGCCGATGTTGGACACCGTCAGGTCGGTTGTGCGGGCAATCAGGTCATACTGGCGGATGAGCGGGTAGTTGCGCTCGGCCGCCTGTTGACACTGCTGCAGCGTGGTCTGCGACGTGGCGATAGTCGCTACCAGGCACAAGGTTAATGTGGCGATTGTTCGATTCATCATTTTTTGGTTGTTATATTTCGATTGCAAAATTACTGCTTTTGTCGCAAGCGGCCGTTATCCTTATCAGTGAAATAATTTCCTTTTTGTACAATTTCCTCCCCAAAAACACTATTTTTGTGAAAAATTAATTATCTTTGCGGTCAATAAAAGCCTTTTCAAACCGCGAATGACGCGAACGGTTTTTTGTCCTTATGTTCTTATGTCTTCAAGTTTCGCAAGTTACATCTCTAGTAGTAGAGAAGTAGGGTAGTAAAGTAGTAAAGCCGATAGATGATGGTGGCTTCACGCGGCACGCCGCGTCCCCACAGCTCTTTATTATGTCTTGTTAAACAACCGCGAATTGCGCGGACGGTTTTTTTGCCCTTATGTTCTTATGTCTTTGACTATGGAGAATCTTGAGCATTTCACGCTGGCCCATTTCAAGCAGTTGCTTGAACAGCAGGACCAACAGACCGTGCAACACTACATCTCGCAGAACTTTGTTGTTGCGCGGCATGCCAGTGCTGCATCTTTCCAGACAAGGTTTGCCCACGAGCCCGTGGTGATGGACGAGATGCGCATCCTCATCGTTGTGCGTGGCAGCGCCCGGCCCATCATCAACCTTGTGCAGCAACATTTTCAAGCTCCCGAATTGGTCTATCTAGGCCCCAACGGCCTGGTGCAGTTCGATGAGGTCTCGCCCGATGCCCAGGGCATCGGGTTGTCAATCAGCAATGAATTTCTGACCTTGCTTACCGCCGGCAACATCCCCAAAGCCTTCGATGGTCATCTTCGCGACTTCCACTTTGGGCTGCAGCCCAGCGAGTTGCAGTTTCTCGACCATTTGCACCGGCTCATCTACCAGTCGATGCAGCTATCGTCACACAGCCTGCAGTCGACCATGCAGCTCATCGGCGCTTTTCTGTGGCAGGTTGACGCACTCTATAGCAGTCGTGAGGCTGAAGTGCGGGTTGCACAGAGTCGTGAACAACGGCTATTTGCCGACTTCATGCAGCTCATTGCCCGGCATGCGCAGCATGAGCATCACATCGACTTCTATGCCTCGCAGTTGTGTCTGTCGCCACGCTACATGAGCACAATTATTAATAAGTTGAGCGGCAAAGCGGCAAAACAGTGGATTGACGAGGCCATCATCGCCCGAGTCAAGGTTGCCCTGCGTCACAGCGACAAGCCCCTGGCGGTCATCGCCGACGAGATGCACTTTGCCAGCACCAGCTTCTTCACCAAATACTTCAAGCGCCTGACCGGCATGACACCCATGCAGTGGCGCAATTCAGGAGTTAAGGAGTTAAGAAGTTAAGATGTCACTTTTTTAGTAGTAGAGAAGTAGTGTAGTAAAGTAGTAGGGCCGTTACATGGTGGTGGCTGATAAACTTGGTTGCTTAGGGACGTGCCATGGCGCGTCCCTACCTGCTTGACTGGCGTTCCCCCAATTTAGGGGGGATCGAGGGGTGCTCAGTCTGGCTGTTCACGTGGCATGTCGCGTCCCTACTCTCTACTCTCTACTCCTCAACTTTTTAAAGTTTTAGAACTTTAGAAACTTGAATTTTGTCACACTGTTGTTAATGGCTGCGCAGCCGTTGTCGCAGTTGCAGTGGTGTGAGCCCGAAATGTTCACGCACATATTTGCCGAAGAACGATGCGTTGGCAAATCCCAACGTGTTGCTCACCTCCTTGACCGTCAGGTCGGTTTCGGCCAGATAGTAACGGATGTCTTCCATGACATGCTCGGTAATCCACTGGCTGGCCGACTTGCCAGAACTCCGCTTGCACACTGCCGACAAGTACTTGGCCGAGACACATAACTCTCGGGCAAAGACTTCAACTGGCACATGTTTAACGGCACGAGTGCTGAGCTGCGTGACAAAACGCTGGAACAGCGGATGACCGAGCAACCCTCTCTCGGGGGGCGTCTCGCCATAAAGCAGCTTGAGCCGGCCACATAGCCCTAGCAACCCGCAACGCAGCACCGACTGGATGACCTCTGTGCGAAATGGCATGTCGACATGAGTCTCGTAGCTCATGCGCAGCAGGGTGTAGAAGTGTGAGAAATACTCGATGTCATTGTCATGCAGGACGATGACATGCTCCTTGTAGACGTAGACCAGTTCGTTCCAAATGCTCATCTTCTCGCGAAGAAAGCTCATCAAGATGCGGTTAGTCATTATCAAGACCATGAAATTGAAATCGGGACTGATCATGAAGTTGCTCAGCACAGTGCCAGTCGGCGCCATTAACAACTGGTTCTTTTCGAGCATGGTGGCAGTGCCATTGAGGTCAAATTGAGCCTTTCCACCCGAACAGACAACCAGAAAGTTCATATCGACTCGTGCCACATCAGGAGTGGTGAGCTTTTTGGCGTTGTCGACAATGATGATGTCATCGTCGTGGTAGTCGACAGGGATTTGGCCCGATGTGACATGTTCTAATATTTTGTCCATGATAATATTGCTTTGGTGCTGCAAATTTGGACATAATTCTTGACATAACAATGGTCAAATAGGACTTTTGTATGTTCGAAATGCCTGCATTAAAGAATATTTAGCATCATCAAGGAAAAATCGGACATCAACAATCAGAGAATAATGTCCAATTTTGCCGTCTGAAACAAAAAAGAACGTGATGATGAAGAAAATCGTATTGGCAGTCGTGATGGTGATGGCACTGAACGGCTGCGTCAACAAGGAACAGAAGACACCTGAACCAGTGAAGGTGAAATCGATGACAGTGGGCGACAATTATGGGACGCTGTCTCAAGGCTACTCGGGCACCATCGAGGAGATGAGTGCAACTGCATTGAGTTTTGCCATGGGCGGAACCATCAAGCAGCTGCTGGTAGAGGAGGGCCAGATGGTGCGCCAAGGTCAAGTGTTGGCCACCATCGATGCTACCACTGCAAACAATGGCCTGGAGACTGCGCGAGCCACCACCAGCCAGGCTGGCGACATCGTCCAGCAGGCACAGGACGTTTATAATCAGGCACTGGATGCCTATAATCGCCTGAAAATTCTTCACGACAACGGCTCGTTGCCCGAAATCAAGTGGATTGAGGCAGAGACGCGCCTCAAACAAGCCGAGACTGCGCTCAAGAGCGCGCAGACCGGGGTCAAGTCGGCTCAAGCCACCGAACGCATTGCCCGAAAGAGTGTGACCGACACCCGCATGATTGCCCCCACAAGCGGATATGTGGCACGCCGCTCGGTCGAGGTGGGGCAGAACTTGTTGCCCGGCGCTCCGGTGATGTCGATTCTCAAGATTGACCATGTCAAGGTGAAGTTCTCAATACCCGAGTCAGAAATCAATCGGTTTGTCAAGGGTCAACAGGTCGAAGTCAAGGTGAGTGCCTTGGCAGGACGAGCCTATCGAGCCACGATAACTGAAAAAGGAGTAAGTGCCGACCCGTTGTCGCGCACCTACGAAGTGAAGGCTCTGATAGCCAACAGCGACCTTCAGCTGCTGCCCGGCATGGTGTGTGAGGTGACGGCCGATGGCGGCAGCCAAGCAAAACAGACAATCTTACTGCCTGCCCACATCGTGCAGCTGGAGGCCGATAACACCACCTTTGTATGGGCCATCATCGATGGCAAAGCTCGCAAGATACCGGTTACTACCGGCGGCAATGTGGGCGACAATGTGGTGATTGTCTCTGGTCTGAAGCATGACGACAAGGTCATCTGTGTGGGACAACAGAAGGTGAGTGAAGGTATGAATGTGACAGAATGAGGCGCCATGGTACAGAAGAAAAGAAACATTGTTGAATGGGCCATGCACTACAGGCAGATTGTCATCATGATTGCTTGTGTGCTCATCGCCTACGGTGTTTATGGCCTCTATGGCATCAAGAAGAACGAATTTCCGGACATCACTATCCGCCAGGGTGTGGTGGTGGCTATCTATCCGGGAGCCTCGGCACTTGACGTGGAACAGCAGGTGACCAAGCCGCTAGAAGAATACATTTTCACTTACAAGGATGTGAATAAGGTGAAAACCAAGTCATATAGTCGGAACTCGGTAGCTATCATTCAGATTGAGCTGAACGATGACATCAGTGACAAAGAGGAGTTCTGGGCTAAGTTTAAGCACGGCATGAACGACTTCAAGGCTTCGCTGCCCGAAGGGGTGCTGGCTGTACAGGTAAACGATGATTTCGGTGACTCGTCGGCCATGCTCATCACCATGGAGAGTGAAGACAAGACATACCGTGAACTCAGAGACTACATGAACCAGTTGAAAGACCGCCTGCGCACGGTCGAGAGCGTGGGGCGCATCACCGTCGTGGGACAGCAGCAAGAGCAGATTGCGGTCTATCTGGACTACGACCGCATGTCGCAGTATGGAATTTCAGATAAGACTATTTTACTGGCACTCAAGACCAAGGATTTTACCACCATGGCCGGTACGCTCAAGGACGGGCACCGTGACTCACCCATCTATGTGGCTGGCTCGCTCAATGCAGTGAGCGATGTGGAGCAGACAGTTGTCTATAGCGCCCCCCGAGGCAGCGTGTTGCGGTTGAAGGACGTGGCAAACGTTTGTCGCGAATATCCGGCACCATCTTCCTTCATCACCAACAACGGCGTGAAATGTTTGGTGCTGAGCATAGAGATGAAATCAGGGCGCAGCATTACCGATATGGGCCAGGAGGTCTATCGTGTGCTCAATGAATTCGAGCCCACTTTGCCACCAAGCGTCAAGCTGTATCGCATCACCGATCAGCCCGAGGTGGTCAGGGCATCGGTGGTCAACTTCCTTGAAGAACTGCTCATTGCTGTGGCTGCGGTCATTGTGGTGGTGCTGTTGCTCATGCCCATGCGAGTGGCTCTGGTGGCCGCCTCGACCATTCCTGTCACCATTTTCATCTCGCTGGGACTGTTTTTTTCGTTCGACATCGAGCTGAACACAGTCACATTGGCGGCCTTGATTGTGTCGCTGGGCATGGTAGTCGACAACTCCATCGTCATCATTGACTCCTATATGGAAAAACTGGGTGAGGGCATGTCGCGTTGGCATGCGTCCATCTACAGTGCCACTCACTTCTTCAAGAGCATCCTGACGGCGACATTGGCTATCTCCATCACGTTCTTCCCCTTCTTGCTCACCACCAAGGGATCAATGAACGACACGGTTCACTATTTCCCGTGGGCCATATCCATCATCTTGCTGGTCTCGCTGGCTGTGGCCGAACTGGTGGTGCCATTCATGCAATTCTGGCTGATCAAAAAACCGATGCAAAACGCTAAGCAAGCCAAGTCGTTTAACATTCTGGACTGGCTGCAAGAGACCTACGACCATATTATCGAGTGGTGCTTCAAGCATCCTTACATGGTATGCAGCATGGCGCTCATCGCAGTCATCTTGTCGGCTGTCATCCTCATCAATTTGCCGCAACGTCTCATGCCCAGGGCTGAACGCAACCAGTTTGCTGTCGAAATCTATCTGCCCACAGGCACCTCGCTAGACAAGACTGTCGCACTTGCCGACTCGTTGGAGCATATTCTCAGAAAGGACAGCCGCATCACATCGATTGCCTCGTTCAAGGGCACGGCGTCACCACGATTCCATACCGTCTATGCGCCACAATTCGGCGGCACCAACTATGCGCAATTCATTGTCAACACGCAGTCGCCCGAAGCCACCGAGGCCATCCTGGCAGAATATAAGCCGAAATACGAAGAGGCCTTGCCCGAGGCCTACGTCCGGTTCAAACAGCTTGACTATGGCGCAGAGTCCAATCCCATCGAGGTGCGCCTGACTGGAGACGACTGGACTGCGCTGAAGCAGGCCACCGAATTGCTCACGTTGCGCTTGCGCAACAACCCGAAGCTGAAACTCGTGCGCAACGACCTGCAAGAGCCTTTGCTGGCTACCGAGATACGGCTCGACCCCGACAAGGCTAGCCGTCTGGGAGTGTCAAAAGCCGCCACCGAGGTGTCAATGCTCATGCGATACAACGTCGATGGCATGCCGATGGCGACTATCTGGCAGGGAGACAATCCCACCAACATCTGTCTTAAAAGCACGCATGCCAGACGGGGCAATCGCCAGCAGCTGGGCGACGAAATGATCAGTGCCCAGGGTGGATTGTGCCAGGTGCCTTTGCGTCAAGTGGCCACCATCAGCCCACAGTGGCAGGATGGGCAGCTGGCACACCGTGGTGGACAGCGCACAACCACTGTGATGAGCGAGGTGCGTGAGGGCCAAAATGTGACAGCAGTGACGATGCAGCTGCAGAAGGAGTTGTCCACTTTGCAATTGCCCGAGGGCATCACCCTGTCGTTGGGTGGCGAGATCGCCGAGAATGACAGCAACCTGCCCACGTTGCTTGCCGCGTTGGTCATTGCTGTGGTCATCATCTTCTTCTTGTTGGTCTACCACTTCAAGCGCATTTCTACGGCCACATTGCTGCTCTGCAGCTTGGCACTGTGTTTCTTTGGCACGGCAGTGGGTATCATGATTCATGGCGAGCTGACATTCACCTGTTTCCTAGGCTTCATTTCGCTCATGGGCATCCTGGTGCGAAACGCCATCATCATGTATGACTATGCCGACGAACTCAGGTCGCAAGAACACCTTTCACCACATGATGCCATCTACTTGAGTGCTAAGCGCCGAATGCGGCCCATCTTCCTCACATCGGCCGCAGCGTCGATGGGAGTGATACCCATGATTATCAGCGGTTCAACCCTCTGGGCACCCATGGGCAATGTCATCTTCTATGGCACGCTCATCACTATGTTATTTATACTCACCGTACTGCCCATTGCCTACTGGCTATCTGAGGCAAGAAACGTGCACAAAACTTAAACGAAGAATGATGAAGAAGTACTTAATTTTGATCATGTTGGCTATGAGAACAACGACGCTTCTAGGACAGTCATGCTACTCACTTGACCAGCTGATTGACTCGGCATTGCAACGTGGCTACGCCATGCGCACAGCCCAACACGATATTGACGCAGCACGCGAGCAACGCAAAGAGGCTAGAACTCACTATTTCCCCACAGTCAGTGCCACGGGTGGGTGGTTCAATACCACCGATGGCATGGCAAGGCTCAACCTAAATCCCGCCGAGGTTATCCCCGAGTCGCTTGTGCCCGTGTTGCAGCAGTCGCTGCCGGCCGAGGCACTGGCCGCACTGGCCAATCCTGTGTCGATGACCATGATGAAAGACGGGGTCATTGGCGGTGTCACAGCCCTGCAGCCGGTGTTTGCCGGGGGGCAAATCATCAACGGCAATCGTCTGGCAGGCGTGGGCGAGCAGGTGAGTCAGCTCAAGATGCAACTCACAACCAACCAGGTGGTGCTAACGACCGAGCAGTACTATTGGCAATTGCTCTCGCTGCAACAGAAGCTCAAGACTATCGATGCAGTTGACTCGTTGCTCGCTAGCCTCAACAAGGACGCAACACTGGCCATCCAAGCTGGCATCGCTATGCGTAACGACTTGCTGCAGGTGCAACTGCGACAGAACGAGCTGCAGAGCAGTCGCTTGAAACTAGGTAACGGCATCTCGCTGCTCAAGATGATGCTGGCACAGCATTGCGGCCTGCGCGACACGGTTTTCGTCTGTCAGAACACATCCAACGACCCCTATACTATGCCGCAATATGTCGCGCCCGACAAGGCAGCAAGGAGCACACCAGAGTATCAGCTGCTGCAGAGAAATGTCCAGGCTACTGAACTTATGCGCAAAATCGAAGTGGGCAAGAACCTGCCCACTGTTGCGGTCGGAGCCGGATATAACTACCACAATGTACTGGACCGTGGACACAGCTTTGGCATGGTCATGGCTACAGTGACGGTGCCCATCAGCGGCTGGTGGGGTGGCTCGCATGCCATCAAACGCCGAAAGATTGAGCGCATCAAGGCCGAGGAACAATTGGCCGATAACACTCAAATGCTGCAAATCAGGGCGCAAAAAGCCTGGAACGACTTGCAAGAAGCTTTTGAGCAAATCACGATTGCCCAGCGCAGCATCGACCAGGCGCAGGAGAACTTGCGGCTGCAGCGCGACTTCTATCAGGTGGGAACATCAACCATGAGCGACCTGCTTGAGGCGCAGTTGCTCTATCAGCAAGCCTGCGACCGCCACACCGATGCCCAAGTCGACTACCAGATAAAACTTGTCACCTACAACCAGTCAATGGGCATGACCAGATAGCGTTTCGGGTTATGGGTTTCGGGTTACGGGGGTTGCGTGCTGCCGCAACTAACGTCTAACGTAGTTGAACTCGTCGATGAGGGTGATTCCCATCTCGGCGAGTTTCGCTTTGCTCCGAGCGATATCGTTGGGGGTGTTGTGATTGGGGATGTGGGGCAGACGCACGGTGATGCGCTCGGCCATACCGTCGTAGTGCAACAGCCACTGCAGGTTGGCCAGCATCTGGGCATTGTCGCAGCCGGTGTAGTCATGATAGATGACGGGGTCCAAGTCCTTGATGTCGATATAATAGTGGTCAATGTCGCCTGCCACACGCTCCAGGTGGTGCTGTGGCACGTTGAGCGATGTCTCAAGGCTGATGCGCCACTCGGCAACTTTCATAGTACAGAATTGATGAATAAACTCGCTGTGCAGCAGCGGTTCGCCGCCACCAAAGCAGATGCCGCCGCCCGTGGCCAGAAAGTAGAGGTTGTCGACCATCACCTGGTCGAGCAGCTGTTGCGGGCTCAATGTCGCCACAGTCCGTTCAGGGTCGTGGCACTGGTCATTCAGACAGTACTTGCATCGCAATGGGCAGCCACTGAAGGCCACAAGCGTTGTCACCCCCTTGCCGTCGGTGACAAGGCGGTGCCGATTGATGCCGATGAAGGGTGCAACCATCAACGTGTGCGCCGGTCGCGGTTGTCCTCGGGGTCTTCTTGTTGCATAACACCGTCAATCTCGACGGGCTCTTGCTGCTCTATCTCCTCGGGCGGCGGAGGCATCACATCGCCCTCGAGCATTTCAATCGAGTCGGTGTCGCACACCACAGCTGGCGCGTTAGGGTTCTCGACCATGCCCACTGTCTGTATGGGATGCGAACAGCTGTTGCACGAAACCAGCGAGGCCAGTCCCAGACTCAGGCCGGCGATGGTGACGGTCTTGCCCAACGACTGGCGCAGACGCAGCTGCCCCTCGAGCCAGCGCATATCGCTCTCGCAGGCCGGGCACGTGCCCGCACAGTCGCCCTCGTGGTGGCACTCACGCGGCGTGTAGTTAATCTCATTCGCCCGGGCAATCTCGCTACGGACTCCCTTCAGCGTCTCACAAATATGTTTCCCTCGTTTCATATCATTGTTTTTGTGGTTCGAAATAGATTGGCAATGTATATCTCATTTTAACAAGTTTCCCATTATATACTGCTGGTTTGAATCGGTGAGGAAGAGATTTGATGGCATTGATAACACAACTATCTGCTTCCATATTAAGAGTTCGGACTATCTTAATGGAATCAATGCTCCCATCGGTGTCAACAAGAAATTGGGCAATGACCTTCCCTGTCAGTTCTACTTGATTGCCACTTATACCATGTATTAGGTCTTTTAATAAAGCAGCAGTTCCGCCAGGATATTGAGGGGGAGTTGGTGAGTTGCCAAAAATTTCGTTTCCCGTTCCTCTAGGAATGATTGTTGAGTCGGTTGAAAGATTTCCCCTATCGAGCGAATCATATTTAGTCTCGTTGGACTTGCTGCAGTTTGATGTCGAATCAATTGACGTCATAGGTAGCAGCACTTCACAACACTCGCAATCGCTAGCTTGTTTGCTTGGCTGTAGGTGTGTGTCTGTCTGTGAGGCTTGTGCTGAAGGTGTGCACGATGCCAGCGAGGCCAGTCCCATGCTCAGGCCGACGATGGTGACGGCCTTGCCCAACGTCTGACGCAGACGCAGCTGCCCTTCGAGCCAGCGCATTTCGCTCTCGCAGGCCGGGCACGTGCCCGCACAGTCGCCCTCGTGATGGCACTCGCGCGGCGTGTAGTCAATCTCATTGGCCCGGGCTATCTCGCTGCGAATCCCCCGCAGCGTCTCACAGATTTGTTTCCCTCGTTTCATAACTCTGTAATTAGCATCAGTTAAAGTACTTGCGAATGTAAAAGTATAAGAAGCATCCTGCGAATTGCAAACCAAAAATAATTGTAAACAAAACCTTGCTGTTCATTGGATTTCGGTCTTTTCCATAGTGCGAAACTATGGCGACACATCGCTTCTTATCAAAGTGTTTATCTATTATGTAAATGACTAGTAAAAGTAATGCAAATCCTATATAAAAAGGCAGACCAAAACCGCAGAGTATACTTAATACAACAAATCCTAGGCATACGAATGGCAAATCACCACCAACTATTGCGTATGGTCCAGATCTTTTAAGTTCCTTCTTGAATTTATAATTACAGGCATGCTCATATTCATACCAAATCCTATCGAAGATGTTGGCATGGAACCCTTGATCGTGAAATTTCGTATTTCTTGAGCATTGATTCATATGAGATGTTTTTTCAATAACGCAAAAAATAAATAAATATTGCACGAACCATTGTTATCCGATAAACAGAAGAATAAATCCAATAGCCACAACCATCATCGCAAAAATGGCAAGAGGGCTATACCATTTATTGGAAAGGAGCTTGCGCAAATAATAAATGATAATAGCAAACGAGTGAATGATTGCTGCAATACACATGAATGCCCACCAAACCAATGAAGTTCCCCCGTCGCTATGATTCACCAACATAAATGCAAGGAAACTCTCATAGATTAAGAAAGCCACAAAATTGACTATAAAGATTCTTTTACTACGCCTCAATAACAATAGAATGAGCAGTAGGCAGATTATCAGTGACGAACCTAATATGATGGAGTCTTCAGACATAATAAAAAGCAGTTAACGAGATTTCAACGAAAAAAGCAGAAAACCAACTCACTACGGCATCATCGCCTGTAGTCATTTTGTTATGAGATAGGCCATCAGCATAAAACTCGTCATGATAAGCATTGCCGGTATCATAATAAGTGTAACTGTACTCATGGGCTGTCGGCTGTGACCATAGTGAGCCATAATGGCTGCACATCGGCGGTCATCAAAGTGATAGCCCAAAAACAAAAGCACGGCTATAAATAAAATAATCTCAACATAAATAGGAACACCAAGCCCATACAATACGATTAGTATTGCGATGGTCAGATAATAATACAAGTCGACACCTCCCATTCGTGGGTTTTGATTATACCGAGCACACAACTCATATTCGTACCAAATCCTGTCGAAGACGTTGAACCGAAATCCTTGAGTCAATCCTTGACGATGTTTCTCCTCGCGTTTGAGCAGTCGCTCGTAGTCATGTCTGGGGTCGGCACCCGACTCTGACTTGACCCATAGCAGAAACTGCTTGTTCTTGGCATTGAGCCGCTGCATCACCGCTTGCAGCACCTTCCAGTCATAGCACTTGATGCGATAGTCAGGACGATTGGTAAGCACCTCAGACCGAAATTCACGAATATGATCATTCGGTGCCTTCAATGTCGAGAGGACTTGTTCAAAGGCCGCTTCAAACTCGTCTTCTTCTACCGGCAGACGGTCGAATATCTCATTGGCACTCAGCCACACTTTGCCAGCGTGATAGCGATAGGCAAAACTGCGTGAGACCTCATTGTCATGCCCCCGCGGATACTCAGTATACTTCCTTATCTCATATTCCTTGCCCATGTCGATTGGGGATTAGTGCTCAATCACGATGAGCGAGTCGGCTTGGGTGCGCGCTTGCAGCCATTGTTGCAGACGGTGGTGGTCGGTGGCGGTCAAACGTCCGGCATTGCCGGTTTGCACCAGTGCCACGACGACCGACTGTGGCGCAAGGGTGTCGGTGCTGGCGATGGACATGGGCGACAAGCCGATGGACTCAACATTGGGGTAGAGGGCTTTGACTTCTTGGCTCACATCGGCCGACAGAGTCTCGTAGCGGGTGTAGCCCGCCAGCCGCTGCTGCAAGGCGGCAATTTGTGCCAGTTGTGACTGTAGCTTCTGATTGTTGTCGTGGATGGTGTGGCTGAGTCGGCCCAGCTTGAGCAGACTGTCGGTCTGCGTGCCCTGGATGATGTTGAGGCGATAATGCTCCAGGTCGTAGAATTGCATACGCGACTGGGCGGTGTCGCGCTTGGCGGGCGAGATTTCGCGCCCCACAGCCACCACATGGAGTGTGTGCGTCGAGCGGTCGGGGGTGCTCGAGAGAATCTGAGTGCCGTCTTGGGTCAACTCCTTGCTGACAAATTGCTTGATATCGCGGCCAAAGATGCTCCGCTCCACGATGTTGAAGGTCATGATAGCCGCCGGAATCATGGTGGCCAACACGATGGCTGTGATGATGTTGCGGGCTTTGTGCGCACGTGCTGGCGACACAAACTCGCGCTGGTGGAACTTGAGAAGCCGCACCCCAAAGAAGGTGGCGAGGCAGATAAAGACAGTGTTGATAAAGAACAGATAGAA
>DEKO01000039.1:807-6699 GCA_002353885.1 Porphyromonadaceae bacterium UBA2720 | reverse complement strand
TGCTGTGCACAGCGGGGGCATCAGCGCAGTGGCGATGGCCACACCCGGGATGACATTGCCCTTGCCGCGAGTGGCCAACGCGATGATGCCCGCGGCACCGCCACAGAAGGCAATGAGCACATCGTAGAGCGTGGGTGACGTGCGGGCCAGCAACTCACTCTGCGCCTCGCCCAGTGGCGAAATCAGGAAGAAGCACATGGCGGTGATCACACTGATGAGCGTGGCCACCCCGAAGTGCTTGGCCGACCGCCGCAGCAAGTCCAGGTCGTTGATGCCGACGGCCAGGCCCATGCCGATGATGGGCCCCATCAATGGCGAGATGAGCATGGCACCGATGATGACCGCAGTCGAGTTGACGTTCAAGCCCAGCGACGCGATCAGGATGGCAAAAATCAGCACCCACAGGTTGGCGCCGCGAAACGCCACACTGCTGCTGATCTGCTCGATGGTCTGCTGCTCATCTAATTTGTCGGGCTGCAGATTGAAGTACTCCTTGACTCGGTCCCAGAATGCCATCTTTTTTCAGTTTAGAATTAAGAATTTGAACCGCTGTGCAGACAGATTTTCATTCTCAATTATTAATAACTCTGCTGTACTGTGAGTACTCGCAGCCGTAGCGGTCGACCAGGATGTTGTCGAGTTCGTCTGCTTTGAGGGCCAGATTGACAAGGTTGTCGCTCACCTGCTGTGCCACCTCGTCGCTCATGTCGGTGACATCGGTGATATGCTGCCGGTAGAGCAGGTAGATGTCACGGTCTTCGATGCCCATCTTGAAGGGGCCGAAGTCCTCGCTGAGCATAAACTCGAGCACGGGCAACACGTTCTTTTTGGGCAGGAGGTTGCTCTGGCACACGGCGAAGAGGTAGTCGTTGTCGTAGACAAAGATGCGGATCTCGGCCGAACCCTTGTGGAACCGCCATGATTCCTCGCCGTTTCGGGCCACCACGGGATTGATGCCCAGGCGCTCGATGGCCCTCTCACAGAACACCGCTAGGGGTGACAGCTCGTGCTGGTCAAACACTCCGTCGGGCAAGCGCTGACCGCAGGTGGGGCAGAACTCGTGGTTCGTCTCGTTCTCAGCTATCAGGTCCTCACAACTGTCGCACTGCACCTGGAAGGTGTTGCGGTCCACCTTGCCGACCGAGAGCAACAACTGCTTCAAGTCCTCGATGCGGATGCCGAAGCCCATGTTGTCGGCATCGGTAAACTTGGCCACGGTGACGGCAGCCACCTCACCGGCCTCGTTGAAGATGGGTCCGCCTGAG
This sequence comes from Porphyromonadaceae bacterium UBA2720, assembly GCA_002353885.1. GTDB lineage: Bacteria > Bacteroidota > Bacteroidia > Bacteroidales > Muribaculaceae > Sodaliphilus. Next base: position 5,434 of record DEKO01000039.1, on the reverse strand, counting down.
TTTCCGGGGTTGACGGGGGCGTCGATCTGCACATAGTAGCGGCCGTCCATCAGTTGCTTGGGCGACGACACGGTACCCTCGGTGACAGTGAACGGCATGCCATAGGGATAACCGGCCACTTTCATTTTGTCGCCATAAGTCAGAGCGTTGTCAGGTGCCAATGTCAGTTCGGGAAGGTCGCTGAAGTCATCGTCGACGGCGAGCAAGGCCAAGTCGACGGTGCTGTTGACCACAACGACCTTGGCCAGATGCGCTGTCTTGTTATGGTCGTGGATGGCAACTTCATGAAAGCCTTCTACTACATGATTGTTGGTCACAAACAGGTTGAGCGACTTGAGGTAGAAGCAACTGCCCGAACCGCCCGAGTGTTTCACTTGAAACACTGCTTTGAATATATCTGGGTTGAACATCGATTTCTAATTTAGTTGTTAGTTCTTAGTTGTTACGTCTAGAGTCTAAAGCCCAAAGTCTAGCTACTCCACTATGGGCAACTGATCCTCATCATCCTGTGCCGCTTCATCATCACTGCAGTCGCTGTCCTCAAAGTTATCATCGTCCATCAGATAGTCGATGGTCTCAAGAAGGGCAAAAGCGGCGTCCTTGAAAGGCTTGTCGCTAGCCTTTTTTAGGCCCTCGGCAAGCACAGCGTTGATTTCATCAGGGATGTCGTACTCATAGAAGAGACGATAGATGACATAGAGTAAGCGCAATGCGCTCTGTTCGTAGTCTTTGAACTGCACACGTTCGAGTGCTACTTTAAACACATCGGCCAGCTTCTTCTGCAAGGTTTGCAGGGTGCCGCGCAGGTTGGGTGAAGCCAAGATCTCGACATGATAGAGGTCATGGGCGAGGTCGTCCTTGCTGATGGCCTGGATGTCGCGCAGTGCTGTGATGCCCTTTTTCATCTGGTCGAGGATGGGGGTGTCATCTTGGCTCAGTTCGCCAATGGTACGGTTAATCTTGTTGAGCAGCTGCCCTTGAGGGCTGGCCATGTAGTAAATCTGGCATATGGTAGCAGCCAGCAACTGCATAGCGTAGCCGTAGAAACGCTGGCGACTATACTTCTCGACACCTTCCAGTGCCTGCTGGCACAGTGTCTGGATGCCGTTGTAGATGTAGTCGACCTCTTGTGGCTGATAGGACATGACATGAGGCATGTAGCAGCGCTTGGCTCCAAACTTCTCACAGAACTCGTCGTCGTAGCGGTCACCCACCATGCAGATGTTGCGCAACACGGTGAATATCTTGTAAGGGTGGCACTGATGAGTCGAGCATCGATACTCGATGCGCAGCTTGTCGCCTGTGAGCACAAACCGGGGCAACATCAGGCGGCTGGAGTTCATCTCGGCCACCTGACGCAACATGGGCAGACGCTGATCGTTGGGGACTTGCAAGAAGTCACTGTAGATGTAGACCTCATCGTCGCTGAGGCGGATGTCAATCAAGATGGAGCCGTGTGGGATGTGCAGCGCGGTGCCCTCGGCATTGCCATACTTTTGGCGGAACTCGGGGTTGAAGAAATCAATCAGGCGCAGCAGTGACTCATGAGTTTTGCCGGCCTCGTACAACTCGACACACTCGTCAACAATGTCGTTGTTCGACTTGCTCTGCGTTGACTTGATGATGGGTTCGTAATAGGGTAGGGTATGTTTCATAGTTCATAATTTATAGTTCATAGTTTATAGTTGTTAGTAGGGACGCGGCAGCCGCGTGATCTGCCAGGCTGCGGACGTGCCATGGCGCGTCCCTACCCGCTTTTTGGCCTTCGGCCGCTATTGGATAATCTCGGCTGCACTCGGCATAGCTCGAGCAAGCTCGGCTCTGCGCTCGTTGGCACGAGATTTGGCTTTTTTGGCCTGCGGCACGCTGTTGGCTAGTTCATTCGGTTCTTGTAATCATCGTAGCTAAATTCACGCATGACCACCACGGCACCATCGATGCGCTCAAGCACCAACGAGGGGTGCTGGATGCCGTTGAACATGTTGGTCTTGACGGTGGTGTAGTGGTTCATGTCCTCGAAGGTGAGCTGGTCACCGGGCTTGAGCGGCTGGGCAAAACTCCAGTCGCCCACAAAGTCGCCACTCAAACATGAGTTGCCACCGATGCGATAGGTGGGCAACGAGGGGTCAACCTGGTCTAGGGCCTGGGTGATGCGAGGCTTGTAGGGCATCTCCAGGCAGTCGGGCATGTGGCATGCAAAAGAAACATCGACAATGGCTGTGCTGATGCCACTGTTCTCAACCACATCGACCACGGTGGCCTGGAGGTCACCTGTCTGCCAACAGAATGCGCTGCCGGGCTCGAGGATAACCTCGAGGTTGGGATGACGTTGCTTGAAGTCGATGAGCAGGCCGATGAGATGCTGCACATCGTAGCCCTCGCGTGTCATCAGGTGGCCGCCACCCATATTCAGCCACTTAAGTTGTGGCAGATGCTGGCCAAACTGGGCTTCGACGGCGTCGAGCACTTTGGCCAGGTCGTGAGAGGTCGACTCGCACAGGGCATGGAAGTGGAATCCCTCAATGCCGTCGGGCAAGTCATTCAGCCTGTCGGCGGTCACACCGAAGCGCGAACCTGGGGAGCAAGGGTTATAGATGTCGGTCTCGATGACCGAGCACATGGGGTTGATGCGCAGGCCGCAGCTGATGCGGTGAGCACCGGCAGTGGCATTGTGGTTGGCTATGCGGCCCTCAAAACGGCGAAACTGGTCAACCGAGTTGAACGTGATGTGCGAGCTGCCGCTCATGAACTGCTCGATGGTCTCATCGGTGTAGGCTGGGCAATAGGTGTGCGCCAGGCAGTCGAGCTCGTCATTGGCCAGCAGCATCTCGTTGACCGAACTGGCGGTGGAGCAGATGCCGTACTCCCTGAAGACTGGAAAGGTGCGCCACAAGGCATTGGCCTTGAACGCCATGATAATCTTCACACCGGCCTCGCGGCTGACCCGTGTGATGAGGTCGAGGTTGCGTCGCAACTTTGACTCATAGACGATATAGTAAGGTGTCTTCAATCTCATGACTTATAACAGTTCAGGCAGTTGAAAGAGTTTGGTGCCATTTGAACCCTTGATGAGGATGTATAGCCCTTGGGGACACGACTGGGCCAGAGCGGCCTTGACCTCCTCAACATCGTGAAACTTGCGATAGGCACACTCGACGTGGGCAAACTCGTCGCCCACCAGCCACACATCGTCGATGTGGCAACGCTGCACGTGCTCGACGACGCGTCGGTGCTCGTCGGCACTGCAGGCACCAAGTTCGCGCATCTCGCCCAGGATAGCCATCTTGGGCGACACCTGCATGAGCTCGAAGTTGTCAAGTGCTGCGGCCATCGATGTGGGGTTGGCGTTATAGGCATCAACAATTAAGTGGTTGTGCTCGGTCTCAGTGAGCTGTGAGCGATTGTTTGACGGCACGTAGGTCTCCAGAGCTTGGTTGATTTGATCGGCAGCAACCCCGAAGTGCAGTCCCACGGTCACGGCAGCTAGCACATTGTCCAAGTTGTAACTTCCTATGAGATGGGTGTTTACTGCATGCCAATGATTGCCTATAGTGCGCCAGCGCAGACGCAAGAATGGGTCGCAGGCAACGACCTGGCCACAGACGCGGGCCACGGTGTTGCCCTCATCTTGCGTGTAGCCCTCAGTGGCAGTCGTGGTGGGCAGGATGCCATGCAGATGCTCATTGTCAAGGTTGACAAAGATGACACTGCCGGGATGAGTGGCCAGGTTGGCATAGAGCTCGCCCTTGGTGCGGATAACGCCCTCAAACGAACCAAAACCCTGCAGGTGGGCCTTGCCCACATTGGTAATGAGACCACAGGTGGGCTCGGCTGTCTCGGCCAGCGTGCTGATGTCGCCAGGATGGCTGGCTCCCATCTCGACCACGGCTATCTCGTGTTGATCATTCAGGCGGAACAGTGTCTTGGGCACCCCTACATCGTTGTTGAAGTTGCCCTCGGTGGCCATGACGTTAAACTTCTGGGCCAACACGGTGCGAATGAGCTCCTTGGTGGTGGTTTTGCCGTTGGTGCCTGTGATGCCAATCACAGGAATGTCAAACTGACGTCGGTGTTCGCGCGCCAGGTCTTTGAATGTCTGCAACGTGTCATCGACAAGAATCATGCGAGGATCATTGGCCTGAGTATAAATCTGTGCATCATCGACAATGGCATAGGCGCAGCCTTTGGCCAACGCTGAGGCTGCAAAGCGATTGCCGTCGAAGCTTTCGCCCCGCAGCGCCACGAAGATGCTGCCTGCCGGGCAGTCGCGGCTGTCGGTGGTGATGACAGGATGTTGCTGGTAGAGGCGATATAGTTCTTTGATATCCATATTGCGAATGTTTAACACCGACAAAGTTAAGCATTTTTTCTGAACCGTTGCTATATTATTGTCAAAAAACTCCCGATAACTGAAAATAAAAAGCCAAGGCTTTTTGCCTTTAGCCATTTAAAACCCTTTGGCTTTTTGCTTTTAGCCTTTTAAAAAGCTTTCAGCTTTTTGCCTTAACGGCGGGCCGCAGGCCCAAAAGGCGGCCGCAGACCAAAAAAAAGTGATTTTTTTTGCTCTTCGCTCGCTTATTAGATAAATTTGGCTGTACCTCAGCAAAAAAGCGAGCTATTTGCGTTC
>DEKO01000039.1:514-644 GCA_002353885.1 Porphyromonadaceae bacterium UBA2720 | reverse complement strand
TCGGCGCAAGGACTGTATTCATTTTTTGATCATGACCGCTATAATATTTATATTGTATGGATGCGCGGCCTTGACTGGCATGTGAAACTGCCTGACGGCGCCACGCAGCCCATCGACCGCAACGACTTCT
>DEKO01000039.1:0-446 GCA_002353885.1 Porphyromonadaceae bacterium UBA2720 | reverse complement strand
CCAGGCGAGAATGGTATCTTGCAGGGGTACTTTGACCTGTTGCGCATACCTTATTCAACCTGTAGCGTGCTGGTCGAGGCACTGACCTTCGACAAATTTGCACTCGTGCGCTATATCCGTGCCTTCGGGGTCAACACGGCTGAGAGTGTGCTGGTGCGACGCGACGATGACAACCGCATTCAACCCGCAGAGATTGAGCGACGACTGGGCATGCCATGCTTTGTCAAGCCTGTGGCCAATGGTTCGAGCTTCGGCGTGTCGAAAGTCAAGAGCGCCGACCAACTGGAGGAGGCTATCCAGAAGGCCTTTGAGGAGGGTGATGATGTGATGATAGAGTCTTATCTCAATGGCACTGAAGTCACTGTGGGATGCTATAAGACCCGCGACAAGACGGTGGTGTTCCCGGTCACCGAGGTGGTTACCGACAACGAGTTCTTTGACTATGA
>DEKO01000037.1 GCA_002353885.1 Porphyromonadaceae bacterium UBA2720 | reverse complement strand
GCGAGCACTTCGTGGTTCAGTGTTTTTCTGTGTGATTTTTTGCTGCCTGGAAGCTACTAAAAACTGAGAACTAGAAACTAGAAACTAGATTTATTTTGCACTAATTTTAGATAAATTAGGCTGCATTTCGGCAAAAAAAATGAAAAACTTCGTCTTTCATTTTATTTTGCGCTCAATTTGCACTAATTTTGTCAATTCTACGTTTTTGTAAGATATGATTCAACCCATCATAGACTCAAGAGTCATCGACAAGGTGCAACACTTGCTCAATGGAGTCAAGTCGATAGCCATCACATGTCACCTTTCGCCCGACGGAGATGCTATTGGCTCGACCTTGGCCTTGTGCCATGTGCTGCGCCGGCTGGGTAAAGATGCCAATGTGGTCACGCCCGATATGATGCCTCGCTCGCTGCTCTTCCTGCCGGATGTGCGCAGTGTGATCTCGTTCACACAACAGGAGGCGCGTGCTCGCAAAATCATTGAGGCTGCACAGCTCATCTTCTGCCTAGACTTTAACGCACTGCACCGCATTGACAAATTGGGGCAATTGGTCATGGCAAACCCTTGTCCCAGAGTGCTCATTGACCATCATGTCGACCCCGAACCCATGTTCGACGTGATGATTTCATTCCCTGATGCGTCATCGACATGTGAGCTTGTCTATCGAGTGCTCATGCAGATGCAGTTGCTCAAACTCGTCGATCGCTGGGCGGCACAATGCCTGCTCACGGGCATGATGACCGACACCGGAAATTTTGCCTATAACTGCGAAGACCCGGACCTCTATGAGATACAAGCGTCGCTCATGCGTCGCAAGGTGGGGCGGCAGTGGCTCTACAACATGGCTATGAATACATTCAGCGCCGATAGCATGCGACTGCAGGGCTATGCCATGGACCAGAAGATGAAGCTATATCCCGAGCAGCATGCCTCGCTCATTGTCCTCACTGCCGACGAACTCAAGCGATATAACTACAAGCGAGGCGACAGCGAAGGGCTTGTTAATAAACCTCTGGCCATACCTGGGGTGGAATGGTCAGTATTTATGCGCGAAGACCCTGAGTATGTCAAGGTGTCGTGCCGCAGTGTGGGCGATTTTGCTGTCAATGACATTTGCACCAAGTACTTCAATGGTGGCGGGCATGTCAATGCAGCTGGAGGAGAGTTTTATGGCACACTCGATCAGGCGGTGGCAACATTTGAGCAATTGTTGCTTGAACTCTTCCCTAATGTCCCGGTTAACAATGAAACAGCAACCAACAACGAAATATGACAATGAAGAAATTTGGCCTACTGGCCGTGCTGATGGCCATGTTGCTGGCGTCGTGCAGCAACACCGAGAGCTATAGTGATCGACTCAATGTCGAACGCAATGCAACTAACGCCTACCTCAAGACTCAGCGAGTGGTCAACGAGGTGCCAGCCGACTCGGTGTTCGAGGTCGGCAAGGATGCCCCCTACTACCGTATCGACCCTGAAGGGAATGTATACATGCAAGTGCTCAATCCTGGCGATAGAGTCAATGACCGGGCTAGAGCATCGCAGACCATTTACTTCCGATTCACGCGTTTCAACCTTGAGGAGTGGTACTCGACCAAGGTCTTGGGTATCGCTGGAAGCAACGAGAACGACATGAGCGAGCCGCCCACCTACTTCCTCTACAAAGATTTCACGCAGACCTTATCGTCGCAGTGGGGATATGGCATCCAGTTGCCGCTCAACTTCTTGGGCGCCGAGTGTGAGGTCAACCTCATCATCAAGTCGCAGTTTGGCTGGACCAGCGAGATCAGCTATGTGCAACCATACCTCTATCACATACGCTACTTCCACAGCCAAATATAAGCGCCGAAGGTTAAATTCTTAATTCTAATTTTTAATAGACTAATGGCATTAATTAAATCCATATCGGGCATACGCGGCACCATAGGTGGTCGCGCAGGCGACGGACTGTCGCCACTAGATATTGTCAAGTTCACATCGGCTTATGCTACCTATATTCGCCGCACCACCAGCAAGACGAGCAATGTCATCGTCGTCGGTCGCGACGCGCGATTGTCGGGGCGCATGGTGCTAAACATGGTTGTGGGCACGCTCACAGGCATGGGATTCGATGTGGTCAACATCGGACTGGCTACCACACCGACCACCGAACTGGCCGTGGTGGGCGAGCAAGCATGTGGAGGCATCATCATCACAGCCTCGCACAATCCCAAACAATGGAATGCTCTCAAGCTGCTCAATGACAGTGGTGAGTTCCTCACCGACGAGCAGGGCAAGGAGGTGCTGCGCATCGCTGAGGCCGAGGACTTCGACTATGCCGATGTCGACCATCTGGGACGCGAACAGAAGAATTATACCTATCTGCGCCGCCACATCGAGCAGGTGCTGGCTCTGCCGCTAGTCGATGCCGAAGCTATCCGCAAGGCCAATTTCTCGGTGGCGGTCGATGCCGTCAACTCGGTGGGAGGTATCGCCATACCCAAACTGCTTGAAGCGCTTGGTGTCAGACGTGTTGAGAAACTGTTCTGTGATCCGACTGGAAATTTCGGCCACACTCCCGAACCCATTCCTGAGAACCTGACTGCAATCAGTGATTTCATGCGGCAGGGTAAGGCTGACGTGGGCTTTGTTGTCGACCCCGATGTCGACCGCTTGGCTATTGTCATGGAGAATGGAGAATTCTTTGTTGAAGAGTATACGCTTGTGGCCGTGGCTGACTATGTGCTGAGCCACACGCCTGGAGCGACAGTGAGCAATCTGTCGTCGTCACGAGCCTTGCGCGATGTGACTGAGCGCCATGGTTGCACCTACACAGCGGCAGCGGTGGGTGAGGTCAACGTCACCACCGAGATGCGCCGCACGGGTGCTATCATCGGCGGTGAGGGCAACGGCGGAGTCATCTATCCCGAGCTGCACTATGGCCGCGATGCGCTGGTGGGTGTAGCCTTATTCTTGACCCTCCTGGCCAAGAGCGGAAAGACGGTGAGCGAGCTCAAGGCCACCTACCCACAGTATGCCATAGCCAAGACCAAACTCGAGCTGCGTCCAGAGATGGATGTCGATGCCATTCTCAAAGCAGTCGAGAAGCACTACCAGGGCCAGCGCGTGACCACTATCGATGGCGTCAAGATTGACTTTGACGATTCGTGGGTGCATCTGCGCAAGAGCAATACCGAGCCCATCATTCGCATCTACAGTGAGGCGCACACGATGGAAAAAGCCTCACAGTTAGGCGAAAATGTAAAACAGATTGTCCTGAGCCTCTGTTAAGCAAAGACGCTACTCGATTGGGTAGCGTCATTTTTTTACCCTTTTTGTTGGCATTATCAAACAAAATCCCTATCTTTGTTGGTCTTTTTATTTTCAACTGATATGAACAGATTATCATTTATAACATGGGTCTTGCTCGCAATGGGGGGGACAAGTGTGGCTGCCGGTGCTGACTGGCAGACGCAGGTCGACCAGCTCATTGCAAGCGGAGAGTTCAAAAAGGCCGAGAAGGTCATGGACAAGCTGTCCAAGAAAACCAAGCAGGCAGATGCCGTGCGCATCGACTCGCTCAAGACCATCATGCAGCGCATACGCAACGACTTTAACATCACGCCTGAGCAGGGCGCGAAGAAGATACGTGAACGTATGCCCGAGGCCACCGATGCACAGATTGCCAACTGGAAAGCCACCAAGGCGCTCGAGGTCATGACAATCGACGGACAGGAGTGGTGGTTCCGCAAGAGTGTGGGCAACCTGTGGCTGTTGGGCCAGGAGTTTGCCGAACAGAACGCTCAAGATCGTGACGAGACCTATCGCACACGGCGCAAATATTATCTTCAAGCCATGCGGACGCCTGCCGATCGCAATGGTGTGCGCGACTGGCGGCAAGTCAACATCACATTCTCGCTCGATGTCAAGGCCGATGCTGTGCCAGCTGGCGAGACGTTGCGCGTGTGGATGCCATTGCCCTACGAGAACCTGCGGCAGCGCAACATACAATATCGTGGAGGAAATCATGAGGCTACATTCAGTCAGGGCAGCAAGCATCACACGGTCTATATGGAAGCCGTTGCCGAGGCAGGAAAACCCACGCACTTTGAGTACTCTTTCAGCTACGAGGTGGGCGAACGGCACATTGCCCAGCAAGACCTCCTGGCCATGGTCGAGCCCTACGATGTCCATAGCGAGGTCTATCAGCGATACACCGGCAACGAGCCGCGCCATGTCATCATTACCGACCAGATGCGCGACCTGGCTCACCAAATTGTGGGTGACGAGCAGAATCCAGTGCTGCAGGCTGCCAAAGTGTTTGAGTGGATCTCGCATTTCCCCTGGGCGGGTGCACGCGAGTATAGCACACTGGCCAACATTCCACAATATGTCCTCGACAGTGGACATGGCGACTGCGGGCAGGTGGCATTGCTCTATATCACCCTGGTGAGGGCTCTGGGTATTCCCGCCAGATGGGAGAGTGGATGGATGTTGCATCCCGACGAGGTCAACTACCATGACTGGGCTGAGACCTACTTCGAAGGGGTAGGGTGGGTGCCCACCGACCCGTCATTCGGGCGCAGCTCGGTCGGGACTCCCATGAACAGCTACTATGCCACTGGTATCGATGTCTACCGCATGGCCACCAACGAGGACGTTGGCGACGTGCTCAGTCCACCCAAGAAGTACATCCGCAGCGAGACAGTCGACTTCCAGCCAGGTGAGGTCGAGTGGCGGGGAGGTAATCTCTTCTACGATGCATGGGACTCGCACCTTGAGGTCGACGGCATCACACCACTGAACCGAGTCATCGGAGCGACAATTCACTAGACGTTTGACTTTAGATTTTAGACAGATGAAGAAGTTATTGGCAATGGCCATGATGTTTGCCATGGCAATGGGTATGATGGCACAGGCTGTGCAGCCGCAGGAGATGATTGACCGACTCAAGGCTCAACTGGCTCCCGACAAACGCACAGCCATCTGGGAAGTTAAATCATCCACCAGCGACAACGGAGTCATCACACTCACGGGCAAGGTGGGAACCCAAGGCATGCTGGACGCAATCAACGAAGCGCTCAAAGGCCGCAAGGTTATCAACAAACTCGCTGTGGTCGAGAATTCACTGCCCGAGGGCAAGCGATGGGCGTTGGTCAAGCTGTCGATTGCAACGCTGCGAACCGCGGGCAAGCACTCGGCTGAGGTGGCCACACAGGCCATCATGGGCATGCCGGTCAAGGTGCTCGAGCGAGATGACGAGTGGTGCCGTGTGCAGACACCTGACGACTATATCTCCTATGTCCCCGAGAGCTCACTCCGTTTCATGACGCAAGAGCAGATGAGGCAGTGGCGTAATGCGCATCGCATGATTGTCACCGTCTACGACAGCCGTCTGGTCACCGAACCTGGGGGCGATGAGACTGTAACCGACTTGGTACTGAGCAATATACTCGAGTACAAGGGGCAACAAGGCGACTGGGTATGCCTGTCCACTCCTGATGGACGTGAAGGGTATATTCACATCAGCCAGGTGGCCGAGTTGGGGCAATGGGCACAGCAAGACTTCGATGCCGCGCTCATCGAGAAGACTGCCCGTCGCATGATGGGGTCGAGTTATCTGTGGGGAGGCACATCAACCAAGGTAACCGATTGTTCGGGACTAGTCAAGGTATGCTACCTGGCTAACGGCATTGTGTTGCAACGCGATGCGTCGCAGCAGGCATTGACAGGACGCAAGTTCAACGACTGGCACGAGGCTCAGTTGGGCGACCTGCTCTTCTTTGGCAATAGCAAGACGGGGCGAGTGACTCATGTCGGTATCTATCTGCGCGATGGCAAGTACATCCATTGCTCGGGCCAGGTTAAGGTCAATGGTCTTGACCCCACTATGGCAGACTACCTTTATTCGCCACTGTCCATCAGCCGCATCAATGGCATGATTGGCACTAAAGGCATCACTTTCCTTCGCAACCACAAGTGGTACTTCTGATTGTATAATGCACAATTCTTAATTTTCATTTTTTAAATAAAGGACTAAATGATGGATCGCAGAAAATTCCTTGCAAGCGCAGGTCTGGGCCTAGTGGCCGCTGCAACGCCTATCTCAATCGATGCCGTGGCACGTAAGACGCGTCGCGCACGTGCCGCCGCACAGACCGCAGGTGGCTCAAAGAAACTGAAGCTCTCGTTTTTCCCCTACGAGTTGAAGCTGCGTCATGCTTTCAATCTGGCGCGGTTCAGTCGCACCACGACTCCCGACGTTCAGGTCAAGCTCGAGTATGATGGCTATGTTGGATATGGCGAGGCATCGATGCCGCCCTATCTGGGTGAGACTGTCGACAGTGTCACCGCGTTTCTCAACAGCCTGGACCTTGAGCAGTTTACCGACCCCTTCCGCATCGAGGACATTCTCACCTATGTTGATCAAAAGGCACCCAACAACCGTGCCGCCAAGGCAAGTGTCGACATCGCACTGCACGACCTGTTGGGCAAAATCATGGGCCAACCATGGTATAAAATCTGGGGACTAGACCCTGGGAAAGCGCCAGTCACAAGCTTTACCATCGGCATCGACACCGAGGAAGTCGTCCGCCAGAAAGTCGAGGAGGCGCGCCCCTACAAACTCATTAAGGTTAAGATGGGCCTGGACAACGACCAACAGACTGTCGATATCATCCGTGAGATGATGCCCGACATTCCCATCTGTGTCGATTGCAACCAGGGTTGGAAAGACAAGGAGCATGCCCTGGAGATGTGTCACTGGCTCAAGGAGCGCAACTGCCTCTTTGTTGAGCAACCCTTTGACAAGGAGTGGATGGACGAGACGGCCTGGTTGCGTGAGCGTAGCCCGCTGCCCATCATTGCCGACGAGGCATTCCAGCGACTACCCGACATCGTTCGTTTTAAGGGGGTGTATGACGGCATCAACATCAAGCTCAT
>DEKO01000087.1:29013-29200 GCA_002353885.1 Porphyromonadaceae bacterium UBA2720 | reverse complement strand
GTCATGAAGCAACTACCGTGAAATGCCTCAATGTTGTCAACCAACTCTTGAATGATATAGAATCGTGCCAGCGATTCGACATCAACCCATTCAGTCCACAGGTCATCGCTCACATCGCTGTATCGGATCAACGTGTCGATGTGTACAAGCCGTTGCGTGATCCACTGGCGTTGACGCTCCGACATGG
>DEKO01000087.1:28292-28954 GCA_002353885.1 Porphyromonadaceae bacterium UBA2720 | reverse complement strand
AATCTGGTTGGGTGAGGCATAGTTGTCAATCTCCAGTAGCCAACAGCCCTCACTGGGGTCAGAAGCATTGTCCTCGCTGATTTGTTCTGTGATATTGACACGATTTTCATCTACTCTAATCTGCTCTGTGGCAAAGTACAGCCCTCGATAATCACCATTGATGACCAGTTCCATGGGCTCTTGCCTTGGAGTGTAAGAAAAACCCATGCGACGGCTCGACTCAAAACCTACTGTGTTACGCAGATATCCCAGCCAGTCATCGGCGTGGGGAAGCAGCAGGAAATGTTGATTGGCTGGCATTCCCAGCAGGGATTGAGGTGATTTGAACTTGAGATGATATGGTTTTTTGTCGAATGTGTTCCAAGTATAGTTCCCATGCCCTTTTATCTGGATGCGAATCAAGCTATCGGGACTGCCGAAAGCACCATCGGCTACTTCATCCATATAGCAACCGCCACCCATATACTCCAACTTTGTGTCAATAGATTGACCATTGTCAGTGAACAAATGCATCACAGGCAAAGTACCGCTAGGCGATTGAGCGAGAGCAACAAACGCCACAAATACAATCAGTGCAGTCCACAACCTGTTCATACTAGAAGAAACGATACGATTTCAGAAATCTTGTGTTGATAAACTGAAATCGCATCGAGGGTTGTCCT
>DEKO01000087.1:12693-28239 GCA_002353885.1 Porphyromonadaceae bacterium UBA2720 | reverse complement strand
TGGGCACATCAGTGGCCACGTCGGCCTCGCCGATGACCTCGGCATAACGGGCCACGGGCATGGTGCGAGGCTCATCAGCACCATTGACGATAGTCATCACGGTGGAATGGTCGCCCAACTGGCGGGTGAGCACATAGATGCCGTTGTAGGGAATGAACTGTTTCTGCTGCCCCTGGATGATGCACAAGTTGTCCTTGCGCCAGTGCAGTACGGTCTTGAGCCAGTGGAACATGTCGTTCTCCTCGGCTGTGCGGCCAGCCTCGGTGAAGGCATTGCGCTTGTCGCCCGGGAAACCGCCTGGGAAGTCCTTGCGCACGTTGCCATCGGTGATGCGCTTGGTGCCGTTCATCAGCACCTCGCTGCCGTAGTAGAGTTGCGGAATGCGCTTGACGGTGAGCAGCAGCGCCAGGGCCTGTTTGAGCCGAGCGGCATCATGTCCCTCCTTGAGGAAGCGGTCGGTGTCATGGTTCTCAATAAACGCCATCACCGATGCGGGATTGGGGTAAAGATAGTCGAACACCAGACTGTTGTACACGCGGTTGAAGCCGCGCCACTGGCCGTCGGTGGGCTCGATGCTGGCCGAATCCATCATGGCGTAGAACGAGAAGTCCATCACCGTGCTGAGGTAGGAGTTGTCCTGAGCAATCTTGCTGTCACGCTGCCAGGCAGCGGTGTAGGCGGGGTTCTCAAACCATGTCTCGCCCACAACATTGAAGTAGGGGTACTCGCGGTCGAGCGTGCGCATCCAGCGTGCCATCGGTTCGGCGTAGGCATAGGGGTAGGTGTCCATGCGTATGCCATCGATGCCCACCGTCTCAATCCACCAGATGCTGTTCTGAATCAGGTAGTTCATCACATGCACATTGTTCTGGTTGAGGTCGGGCATGGTCGATACGAACCATCCTTGCACTGTCTCCTGCAGGTCGATATCGCTGGCATAGGGGTCAAGCACCGGTGCCAGGCGGTAGCTAGTCTGCTTGAAGCTGGTGCCGCGCGAGTCGCTGGTGCCCTTAGACTCCTTGAGCCACTCGTGCAGGTTGAACCAGTCGTTTGAAGGCATGTCGGCAACCCAGGGATGCTCAAATCCACAGTGGTTGAAGATCATGTCCATTACCACTTTCAGCCCCTGGGCGTGTGCCTCATCTACCAGACGGCGATACTCATCGTTAGTGCCAAATCGTGGGTCCACACGATAGTAGTTGGTTGTGGCATAGCCATGATAGGTATCGTTGTACATGCCCACCGGCGAGTCGTTCTCGAGCACTGGTGTGAACCACAATGCCGTCACACCCAGCTCGGTGAGGTAGTCCAGGTGCTGACGGATGCCCTCCAGGTCGCCACCGTGGCGCACGCTGGGATGCGAGCGGTCGCACCGGTCGCTGCGCATGCCCTTGACCACATTGTTGCTCGGGTCGCCATCGGCAAAGCGGTCGGGCATGAGCATGTAGAGCACATCGGCGTTGGTGAAGCCGTAACGCTCCGATCCCTTCTTCTCGCGGGCTTTGAGTGTATACTTCACTGTCTTCTTTTGCTTGCCTTGCTGGAACTTGAGCTCCATTACACCGGGCTGGGCACCGCGTGTGCTCAGATAGACCAACAGATAGTTAGGCGAGTCGAGTCGCACCAGACTGTCGATACTGACACCTGCATAGTCGGTAGTTACCTCGGCATCACGGATGCCCTGGCCATAGACCATCAGCTGCACCGACGGCACGGCATTGTCAAGCCCAACATACCAGTCGGTGGGCTCAATGCGGTCGACCTTGATCGCCGCCTGCATGGTGGCCGCCGCGGCCACCAGCATGAGTAATATTGCCTTCTTCATGATTGTTTGCATGTTAATTGTGGAAGATGAGTGCCGACTGTGCCGGAACGATGACTGTGTTGCCGCTGAAGGTGTCGAGGCCGATGTGCCTGAACTGCCCATCGCGGCACACGATGGTGTAGTTGCCGTCGGGCACAGTGATGGTGCGCGACTGACGATTGGCGTTGAGCACGACATAGATGTCCTGCCACATGTCGCCGCCCGCGTGGTCCTTGAGTCGATAGGCCACCACACAGTCCTGCGTGGGCAGGAACTCCAGGTGGCGACGCACCAGTTCGGCATCGCCCAGACGGAATGCCGGGTGTGCCTTGCGAAATGCGATGAGGTCACGATAGTAGTTCATCACCTGCGGATAGCGGGTGAGGTTGTTCCAGTCCAGGTGATTGACCGAGTCGGGGCTGTTGTAGCTGTTGTGCACCCCCTTCTTGTCACGCAGCATCTCCTCGCCGCTGAGCATGAACGGGATGCCTTGCGAGGTCATCACCGCCGTCTGTGCCAGCAGGTCCAATCGGATGAGCTCGTCTTGGGTGATTCCCGGCACACTGGCTCGCAGGCGGTCGACCAGACACATGTCGTCGTGACAACTGACGTAGGCAATCATCTGCGTGGGCTGGTTGGCCCATGCCTTGTCGGTGTAGTTGACCTTTTTCAGGTCGACCTGTGGATGATTGATGGCACCGGCAATGCCAAACTTGACACTCTCCTCGTTGCCCTTGACACCACCCAGAAAAGCGGCCTTGTCATCACCGTCCCACGGGCCGCGCAGACCGTCGCGCATCTCGTCGCTGAAGGCGGCGATGCCCGGCATCTGGCTGATATTGGCCTTCATGGCCAGTTGCGACTGGGGCAGGGCGCAGCTGCCAGCCGACCAGCCCTCGCCATAGATGATGATGTCGGCAGGCAACTTCTTGCGCAGCAGATTCATCGTCTCGATGTCGTGGATGCCCATCAGGTCAAAGCGGAAGCCGTCGATGTGGTACTCCTCGACCCAGTACTTGCAGCAGTCGATGATGTAGCTGCGCATGCGGTAACGCTCGCTGGCAGTCTCATTGCCGCAGCCGCTGCCGTTGCTGTAGCTGCCGTCCCGGTTCTTGCGGTAGAAATAGTCGGGCCTCGTCCGCTGGAAGTTGCTGCCCATGATGTCGAACGTGTGGTTGAACACCACGTCGAGAATGACCTTGATGCCTGCCTTGTGCAAGGCTTGTACCATCCGTTTGAACTCATGGATGCGCGTCATCGGATTGGTTGGGTCGGTCGAGTAGCTACCCTCGGGCACCCAGTAGTTGACCGGGTCGTAGCCCCAATTGTACTGAGGCTCATTGAGGCGGGTCTCGTCGACCGAGGCATAGTCATACGACGGCAGGATGTGCACAGCATTGACACCCAACTTCTTCAGGTGGTCGATACCCTTGCGTTCGGTCAATGCCAGGTACTTACCGGGATAGGCAAATCCTCCCGAGGGGTCAATCGAGTAGTCGCGGTGGTGCATCTCATAGATGACCAGGTCCTTGCTGGCGATGGCCGGCGAGCGGTCTTTGTTCCAGCGCTTGGGGTTGGTCTGCTTCATGTCGATGATGGCCCCTCGTTTACCATTCACACCCACGGCCAGTGCCTTGATGCCGGGTGTCTCACCCAGCCACTGGTCGTTCTGCTTGACATTGAAGGTGTAGAACTTGCCCTTAAGGTCTTCATTGATAATGGCGCACCACAACAAAGACTTGTCGTTGATGATAGGACTCTTGCAGAGCTTGATCATGGTCTCTGTCCTGATTGGCGAGCCTCCCAACGCTGTGTCATAGATATTGATTTTTACCTCCTGGGCGTCGGTGTCGGTCATGAGCTGGAAGCTGGTCTTCTTCTTCGAATACTTGACCTCATGGTCGTGGAACTTGGGCTCATCGGCCAGTGAAGGCATCATCTGCGCCGAGGCGGGCAACATCATCAACATGGCCAACATCAGTAATATGTAATGTCTCATTCTCTCGTTTTTTAGTTTTTGTTTCTCGGAGTTTTCGGAGTCTCAGAGTTCTCCGAGAATTCTGAGATTTCCGAGAACTCCGAGTTCATTCAATCAGCGTCCGGCATTGTGCACCAGCTCGCGCACCTTGACGTTGAACGCGTCGGCCTGCATGAGTTGCTCGATGGTCATGTGCATGCGCCATCGCCAGTAGTGGCGGGGATTGGCCGGAATGTTGATGCGCTC
Organism: Porphyromonadaceae bacterium UBA2720; assembly: GCA_002353885.1. Taxonomy (GTDB): domain Bacteria; phylum Bacteroidota; class Bacteroidia; order Bacteroidales; family Muribaculaceae; genus Sodaliphilus. The sequence goes on along the minus strand of DEKO01000087.1, from coordinate 24,211 downwards.
GCCGGCAGCATCGGGCAGCCGCAAGGTCTCATCGATGGCCAGCCAGTCCTGCAACGAGAGCAAGCACAGCATCGAGGGGCACCCCAGATGATTGGCCACGATGTCGCGAGCCAGCCATCCGGGCATGGGGTGCGGTGCGGCATCGCCTCGCCAGAGCACGGTGTTGTAGTATCGCTGTGCGCGCTCCCAGTCTTCGTCCCACCACTGTCGCAGTGTGCTCATGTCGTGGGTCGAGATGGTAGCCACCGAGCGGTAGGGATTGTTGTTGAGGTTGCCAAAGACAAGTTTGTCGTCCTTGGGCATCGACTGAATCTCGAGGCTGAGTATGCGCAGGTCGTTCATTACCCAGGGCACACAGTCAGGCACCATGCCCAAATCTTCGGCACAGACCAGCATGCGTGTGGCCTCGACCAGTCGCGGCAGTTTCTTCATCGCCTCGTGATACCAGAAGTCGTTGTTGCGGCGATAGAAGTAGTCGTTGTAGAGTCGGTTAAATGCCTGCTTGTCACCCTCGTAGAGTGTCTCATAGACCAAGTCGTTCTGCACGGCGATGCGCGGGTGATAGAGATTGTGCTGCTTGCGGTCGCGCACAAACAGTACGTTGCTGATCAGGGCATAGAGCCCGTCACGAATCCAGATGTCCTCGTCGTCGGTACGCCCGGCAAAAGCTTTTTCCACTTTGCGCTGCGTGTCAAACTCGGGGCGCATCCTGTAGATGTCGTCATGCTCATGCACGACATAGCGCTCACGCACCTCCTGTGCATGCGGGCCGAAGATGCGGTCCAGCACCCAGTCGGCGATGAAGGGGCGTGTCATCAGCTCCTCCTGGAAGTTCAGCCCGTAGCTGCGAATCTCGTCGGCACTCATGCCCTGCGAGGGTGAGAACTGCCCCAGCAGTCCGTGCACAGCATCGATGGGAATCTCCCAGATGCGGAAGAATCCCAGCACATGGTCGATGCGATAGGCATCAAAGTATTGCGACATCTTGCGGAATCGCTTGACCCACCACGAGCATCCGTCGGCCAGCATGGCGTCCCAGTCATAGGTGGGGAATCCCCAGTTCTGTCCGTTGGCCGAGAAGGCATCGGGTGGTGCACCGGCCTGCCCGTTGAGGTTGAAGTAGCGCGGCTCGACCCATGCCTCGACCCCGTCGCGGCTGATGCCGATGGGGATGTCGCCCTTGAGAATCACTTGCCGGCTGCGGGCATAGTCGTGTGCGCTGCGCATCTGACGGTCCAGGCAGTACTGGACGAAGTACCAGAACGACACCTCGCGGTAGATGCGTGTGCGGGCGTTGCTCATGGCAGCAATCTCATGCTCCTCGAGGGTGTGGTGGTCGGGCCAGTCGTTGAAGCATGCCGTGCCATAGAGGTCGCGGTAGTGGCAGAATGCCGCATAGGGCACCAGCCAGTCTTTGTTGGCCTTGAAGAATGCCTTGAAGTCATCGCTGTGCAGCACCTCGGTCCCCTCCTGGGCAAATATCTCTCGCAGATAACTGAGTTTGGCCTCGTTGACACGCTCATAGTCAATCTGCGGCAGGGCATTCAGTTCCTTGCGCAGGGCCTCATAGTGCTGGGCACGCGCCTTGTCGGCCAGTGGCGGCAGCTGGCCCAGGTCGCAATACTGCGGGTGCAAGGCATAGATGCTGATGCTGTTGTAGGGGTAACTGTCCTGCCAGGTGTGTGTGATGGTCGAGTCGTTGATGGGCAGCACCTGCAGGGCACGCTGCCCTGTCATGGCCACCCAGTCGATCATGCGCTTGAGGTCGCCGAAGTCGCCCACCCCGAAGCTGTGCTGGCTGCGCAGCGAGAAGATTGGGACCACTGTGCCGGCAATCTTGACCGGTGGCAGTGCAAAGTAGGCCTGCTGCAACTCATAGGTCACCACGTCGCCAGCCCGCATGGCTGGCAGCACCACGGTGCGGTTGTCTCCATTCTCCCAGATGCCCGGCGCATCGTCGCCGAGGATGACAAACTTAAACTCGATGAACTGCGAGCGCAACTTCACCACATCGAGCGACACGACCCACTCGTTGCACAGGTGTTCGGTCATGGGCACTGCCTGACGGATGTCCCAGTCGCCCAGCAGCGCTCCACTGCCCACCACGGCCAGACGCTCGCCCCGTCGCAGTTGCGGTGCGCGCACCTTCAGCTGCACGGTCATCGAGTAGGTGGTGTCGGCCAGCTCGCCCAAGTCTCGCCTGGCCACACAGTCGGTCATGGCCGAGCTGTAGAGATAGGAATCCTCGGGCAGGTCATACCATCGGTCATAGGCCGTCTGCTTCTGCCCCTTGCTGGCATTCAAGTCCAGGCGGTGTGGCACCACAGTCCACTCGTGACGCACCACATGCCCATCGCGCACCACGCTGTAGTAGTAGTCCAACGACCGTGGCTTGGTGGCCAGCTCCAGTTCACACTTCCAGGTGCGCCCGTCGGTGGTGCGCATGGCATGCTGCTGCACCTGGTCGCCGCCTGTGATTTGGTTCAACACCAGATTCTCGCCATACTGTGTGCGATAATCCAGCCTAAATTTCAGTTTCATATCGTTGTGCTTATTTTTTGGTAGCTATATATCAGTTGCCCGCTAGGGAGCCCCCCTCGGTCCCCCCTGAAGAGGGGGAGGCTCAGAGTGGCAGAGAGCCCCGCTAGGGGCGGCAAGAATATAGGCAGGGGTGGAGCGTTAGCGGAACCCCTGTGTTGTCAAGATGAAATTATTGTTCTCGTTGTCCGTGTTGTCTTCAAAAAAAAGTTGTTTAAGTTGTTTTCTTTTCAGCTCCCTATTTTTTATCTTGTATGACGAACACAGCTGCGGTGCCCGCGATGAGCAGCACTCCTGCCAGCATGAGCATGTTGCCCTGCACACTGCCCAGTGCGGCCAACAACACGCCACCCAGCGCAGCGGCCACAATCTGTGGGATGCAGATTGTGCAGTTGAACAGGCCCAAGAACGTGCCCATATACTTCGATCCCTCCAGTGCATTGGTCACCAGTGTGAACGGCATGGCCAGCATCGCAGCCCATGCAAAGCCGATGAGGAAGTAGGGCAAGAACAGCACATACTTGTCGCCGATGAAGGGCACCATCAAGAAGCCGATGCCGCCGATGAGCAAGCTGAGCGCATAGGCTAGCTTGATGCTCTTGAACCGCGGCAGCACCACAGCCCACAGCACACTGCCGATGGCCTGCACGGCAAACAAGATGCCCACCCAGTCACCAGCGTCCTGATAGCCCTGGCTGGCGGGGTCGGGCGAGTGCCACACAGTGTCGGCGATGGTGCCGTTGGTGTAGGTCCACATATACATGAACGCAGCCCAGCAGAAGAATTGCACGATGCCCACCTGGACGAACACCTTGAGTGCGCGGTTCTTGGTGCCACCTGCCTCCTCGGCGGCATGCTGCTCCTCGACGGCGGCCGCCTGGAACTGTGCCATCTCGTCGGGGGTATATTCCTTGACCTTGGCGGTGGTGTAGATCACGCACAAGATCAGGATGGCCGCACCCACATAGAACGACCACTTGACCGACTGCGGAATCTCGCCCTCAGGCGCAGTGTTGGCGATGCCGATGGCGGCAAACAAGAAGGGGAAGATGTATCCTGCCAGCGAGCCGGCGTTGCACAGAAACGACTGGATGCTATAGGCCTTGGCCTTCTGCTCCTCGTTGACCATGTCGCCCACCATCATCTTGAAGGGCTGCATGGCCATGTTGATGCTTGTGTCGAGGAACATCAGCGAGATCAGCCCGAATGTCATGGCGCTCGACACCGCCAGTCCCAGCGAGCCGGCGTTGGGCAGCAAGCACATCACAATCACGGCCACTGCCGCACCTACAAACAGATAGGGGATGCGGCGGCCGAAGCGGGTCCACGTCTTGTCGCTGAACAGTCCCACCAGCGGCTGCACCACCATGCCCATGAGCGGTGGCAGAATCCAGAAGTAGCTCAGGTTGTGCGGGTCGGCGCCCAGTGTGGCAAAGATGCGGCTGATGTTGGCACTCTGCAGCGCATAGGCAATCTGTACGCCGAAGAATCCGAAACTGATGTTCCACAGATTCATAAAGCTAAGGTTCGGTTTTGTCTTCATTGCTGTTATTCTAATGATGATTTGTAATCAGGTTTAGACCACAAATTTACATAACTTAGCAAAAACTTGTCACACCCGAGTGTTGTTCAATGCTTTTTAGGGCGTGCAAACGTTTGCACACAATCAACAAAAAAAAGGGAGTTATTTACCAGTTGTCCCCTATGAAGCCCCCCGGTGAAGCCCCCCTCAATCCCCCCTGAAGGGGGGAGGCTTAGAGTGGCTGAGAGCCCCGCTAGGGGCGGCAAGAATATAGGCAGGGGTGGAGCGTTAGCGGAACCCCTGTGTTGTCAAGATGAAATTATTGTTCTCGTTGTCCGTGTTGTCTTCAAAAAAAAGTTGTTTAAGTTGTTTTCTTTAAAGTACGCCAAAAAATATGGCAGTAGTAGGGACGGCATCCTTTTTGGGCCTTCGGCCGCTGTTTGGCTTATAGCTTATTGCTTACTGCTTATTGCTTATTGCTTACTGCTTACAGCTTACTAGCAAAAAGTATATAGCGCCCCCCAAAAAGCCCGTGAGGGCCCATAGTGACAACAAAGAGTCACGACGTGATGTTCTCAATGGTGCATCAATGGCAGTTGCTGCTGGAGCAAGAATGAGGCTGAGTCATCGATGGCATTGCCCTTGAAGCGCAGGACAACGCGACGGCTCTCGCCATTGAGGATGAGCAGCACGGTGCGCTCAAACTCCCCCTCGGGACGCCCCACAGGGTCGTAGGTCACGACCACTGCCCCACCCTGCCCTGGCTCGATGGCCTCACGAGGATAGTCCACCGTGGTGCAATTGCACGAGGTCAGCGCACCCAGGATGCAGACGACCGAGTCGCTGACATTGACAAACTCAAACCGACAGCTCTGCGCACCATGGCTGATCAGCAAGTCACCATAGTCGTGCATGGTGTTGTCGAACACAAGTGCATCCTTGCCGCCAGCGGTGACGGCAAGGACACACAGCAGTGCAGTCATGATTGCGACCAGTGGCTTCATAATGTGATGGTGGTCTGCAGGTGGATGCGCTCTGACGAGCTTCCCACCATGATGTCATAAGTCCCACTCGGGGTTACGAAACGTCCCGCATGCTCGTCCCAGTATCGCAGTTCGTCGCGCGGGATGGTGATATTGACAGTCTGCTTCTTGCCGCGGGCAATGGTCACACGTTCAAATCCCCGCAGCTGCTTGATGGGCATGTATGTGCCCGTCTCGGGATAGTGGACATAGACCTGTGCCACCTCGTCACCATCGCGTCGGCCGGTGTTAGCGATATCAAAACTCACCCGCACCTCATCGTCAGTGACCTGGGTGTTGAGGCGGCTGTAGCGGAAGGTGGTGTAGCTCAGCCCGTAGCCGAACTCATAGAGTGGCTTGCCTGTGAAGTACTGATAGGTGCGTCCCGGTCCACCCGTGAGCGAGTAGTCGTCAAATGCAGGCAGGTCGTCCATCGAACGGTAGAACGTCAGTGGCAATCGTCCACCAGGGTTATAGTCGCCAAAGAGTGCCTCGGCCACAGCGTTGCCTCCCTGCTCGCCCGGATACCACGCGTCGATGATAGCGGGGATGTTCTCGTCAATCCAGTTGATGGCCAGCGAGCTGCCTGCCACCAGCACCACCACTGTGCGCGGGTTGATCTTGTAAATCTCCTGGATGAACTCACGCTGGTCGGCGGGCAACTCCAGTGTGTAGCGGTCTTGTCCCTCACGCTCGATGCTCTTGTCGATGCCCAGCACCGCCACCACCACGTCGCTCTCGCGCGCCACACGCCCTGCCTCGCCATAGAGTGCAATGCGGTCACGGGTCTCGACGGCTGGTGCGCGCCAGTAGAGTCGGGCAAATGCATCGCCACCGCCGTCAAAGTACTCGATGACGATGTGGTAGCTGCGTCCAGCCTCCAGTTTGACCTCAGCGTGGTCTTCGGCTGCAGGCCGCGACACCCATGCGTCAATCACCTGACGACCATCAATCCACATGCGACAGCCATCGTCGGTCTTGAGCGTGATGCGATAGTCGCCTGTGACCGTGGGGCACAGGTCGCCCGTCCATCGCACCGACATCGGCGCATGGCCCCACATCGGGTCGGGTGGTTGATTGGCCGGGTCGTAGTAGAGCTCTTCTTCCACGCGTGTGCGAGGTGTGCCCTGCAGCTCAGCATTGTCAAAGTATTCGGCCTTCAGTCCGTTGGGAAAGAAACTCTTGTTGATGGGCTCATAGCCGTTGGCCATCGATATCCATGGTGCATGATTGACCTTGACCCGACTACCCACGCGTGCCCTAATGCCCTCAAGCACCGACACGGGATCGTTGACCGGTGTGCCACTATAGTCGCCAAACTCGCACCGTGCCGCGTTGAGTCCCACGACACCAATCGACCTGATCTTCCTCTCGTCGAGCGGCAGCATGTTGCCCTTGTTCTTGAGCAGCACCAGGCTCTGCCGGGCCGTCTCCAGCGCCAGCTGCTGGTGCTCCTTGCAGCCCACCACATCGGGGCTGATGCGGTTATAGGGGTTCATGGCCGGGTCGTCAAAGAGCCCCAGGCGCATGCGCCCGCGCAAGATGTGATAGGCCGCCGAGTCGATGTCGGCATCGGTGACGCGATAGTGCCGGTAGGCGTCAAGCAATGGCTGGCAATACACGTCGTGAGCGCACTCCAGGTCCAGTCCCGCCTTGATGGCCAGCACAGCCGCGGTCTCATAGTCCCGCACATACTTGTGCTGGGTCACCATCCACTGCGGTGCGCTGCAGTCGCTCACCACATATCCATCAAATCCCCAGTCATGGCGCAGCACCTTCTGCAACAGATAGCTGTTGACCGTGCAGGGGATGTGGTTCACCGCATTATAGGCGCTCATCACGCTCTGCACCTTGCCCTGCTTGACACAGTGCTCAAAGGCCGGCAGATAATACTCGCGCAGGTCACGCTCGCTGATGACAGCATCGCAGCTGGCACGGTTGTGCTCCTCGTTGTTGGCAGCAAAGTGCTTGAGTGTCGACACCACCTTGACATATCGTGGGTCATCGCCCTGCAGCCCACGCACAAAGGCGCATCCCAGTCTGCCCGTGAGCAGTGGGTCCTCGCCATAAGTCTCGGGTGTGCGTCCCCATCGCGGGTCACGCGCCATGTTGATGGTTGGCGACCAGAAGGTGAGCAGGTCACTGCTGCCGTCGTGCTGGTCACGTCCCAGGTTGAAGTAGTTCCACTTGCCACGCGCCTCATCGCTGATGGCGGTTGTGATGCGTTGCAGCAGGGCCGGGTTCCATGTTGCCGCCAACGCGATGGCCTGCGGAAATACGGTGAACTTGCCCGGCCTGACGATGCCATGCAGCGCCTCGTTGCCGTGATAATACTTGTCGATGCCCAAGCGCGGGATGGCCTCGGCATTGTGGGTCATGATGGCGACTTTCTCCTCGACGGTCATGCGACCCAGCAGGTCCATGATGCGCTCGTGCATGGGTGCATTCATGTCGCGATAGCGCTCATAGCCCTGTGTCGATTGTGCATTGCCAGCCATGGTGATGGCGGCAGCAGTGAGTATGGTCAGTAGTTTGTTCATTCTTTCTAATTACGAACTTTTTCTAATTTTATTTTATTCTCTTATGTAACTTCTTTTCAGTAGTAAAAGGAGTTTTTTTTCAGTAGTAAAGTAGTAGTGTAGTAATGTAGTAAAGCCATTACATGATTGTGGCTGTTCACACGGCACCGACATCCCTACTGCCACTACAATGTGACGTCTTAACTCCATTTAACTACTTAACTACTAAAAAAGTATTGTGTTGAACGAGTGCGGTTGAATCTCGATGTTGAGATATCGTCCCCGCATGCCCAGTGTCACCGACTGCATGCTGTCGGTGCGGTTCACGGCCACCACAACCACCTGTCCGTCCTGGTTCTCAAAGGCCAGCAACTGCTCGTTGTCGGCTGGTGTGACCAAGCGATGCGCACCGGGCTGCACAAAACGGCACAGGTGCTTCATCAGGTAGAACTCGGGATGATAGGTGACCCTGTGCGACTGCGTGTCGACGGTGATGAGTGAGTTTTGCTTCCACCCCCATGGGCTGGTGCCGTGCTGGTCGAGCACCATGTTCCAGTAGGTGAACACGCTGGCCCCATGCCGCAGATAGTGACTCATCTGCCACCACGTGTGCTCAGCGGCTGGCCAGTCGTTGCTGCCATTGCCGCACTCGGCCTCGGTGTGCATCATCTTGAGCTGCGGATATTCGCGGCTAATGGCGGGGATTGCCCCCTTGCCATCCCATTGGAATCCCACGCCGCGCCAGTAGCGTTTGGCCTTGGGGTCATCCAGTGCCACACGGGTGAATGCCGGGTTGTCGCGGTTGATGGTGCCAAAGTAGATGTCGGTGGTGATGCCGTCTTGCTCAAAGCGCGGCCCCAGAAAGTTGCCCACAAAGTAGGCCATGTCCTCGGGGCGCCAGGTGCAACTGGCATACTTCTGTGTCGAGCAAGGCTCGTTCTGGATGCACACCGCAGCGATGGGTATGCCTTCGCGCTCATAGGCTTGGCAGAACTTGGCGAAGTAGAGCGCGTAGGCCTTGAGATAGCCTTGCTGCATTTTGAATCCGGTGGTTGGCAGTTCCAACTCTCGCTCGCGTGGCAGCCCGTTGTGGTTGGGTGTGTCGTTGTCATAGCAGCTGGCATAGTGGTTGTTGGTCTTCATCCATGCCGGTGGACTCCATGGCGACGCCCATATCTTCAGCCCAGGATGCACCTGCTGTGCCGCCTTGACATATCGCATGAGGATGTGCCTGTCGCGGTCCACGCTGAAGTTAATCATGTCCAGGTCATCGGCCACATCGTTCAGCGAATAGAAGTTCATGGCAAAGTCGCTGGCCCCGATGGGAATGCGGCAATAAGAGAAATTGCATTGATCGGGGGCGAACAGGTTGTGCATCACCTGGTCGCGTGCGGTCTGGTCTAGGGCGCACAGGGCATCCCAGCCCAGTTCGTTGAATGTGCCTCCCAGCCCATCGATCACCTGTGCATGCTGGGTTGATATTTCGACAACGGGCCCCAGTGCTGTGGTGCTCCACTTGGGTGCCTTGACGCGCTGCCACTGTGCCGCAGATGTCGAGCAGTACCAGTCGATGGCGTTCATTGTCGGCACTACGAGCATTGCAAGGGCTATGATAGTTAATTTCTTGTTCATACTTCTAGTTGTCAGTAGACGTTAGACTTTTTTCAGGAGTTAAAGGAGTTTTTGTCAGTAGTTAAAGGAGTTAAAGGAGTTTTTTGGGGTAGTAAAGTAGTAGTGTAGTAATGTAGTAAAGCCATTACATGATTGTGGCTGTTCACACGGCACCGACATTCCTACTGCCACTACATTGTGACGTCTTAACTCCATTTAACTACTTAACTACTAAGCAAAAAGCCTTGGCTTTTTGCCTTTTTGCCAAAAGGCCAATAGCGGCCGAAGGCCAAACGGCGCAGGGGGGCCTCCTATTTGACGACAAACGTGTTGAACGAGTGAGCATCGAGCGTGACATGCAACACCTTGCAGTCGACAGCAATCTTCATCTCACGGGCATTCGCACTCTTGTTGGCGATGAACACCACTGCTGCTCCGTCTGGGTTGCGGAAGGCCATCATCGACTCGTCATTGCCCATCGTCTTCAGTTTCACAGCCTGTGGCTTGATGTGGTGGCTCAGGTGCTTCATCAGGTAGAACTCTGGGGTGTAGGTGACCGTTCGGTCGGCCGAGTTGACCACCACCAGCGTGTTCTGGTCCCATCCCCACGAGCTGGTGCCCTTGTCCTTGAGCACCATGTTGAAGTACATATAGGCATTGACCCCACTGTCGATGTAGCTCTTGACCATGTCCAGGGTGTGCTCGGCAGCCGCCCAGTCGTTGGTGCCGCTGCCGCACTCGTTCTCGGTGCACATCAGCGGCATCAGCGGATACTTGCGTCGCATGGGCTTGACGATGTCCTTGCCCTCCCACTGAAATCCCACACCTGCGATATAGCGGCCCACGACCGGGTCGGCAACCACTTGCAGCACCTCGTCCAGGTTGTTGGTGTTCATCGTGCCATACCACATCTGCACCCCTGGGTGTTCCTTCTGTAGTTTCGGGCCGAGATATTTGCCCAGAAACAGTCGTGTGCCTTGTGGCGACCACGAGCAGTTGGGCCAGATGTTGATGGTGTAAGGCTCATTTTGGAACATGATCATGCTGATGTCGATGCCTTCGCGCCGATAGGCCGTCAGATACTTGGAGAAATAGGTGGCATAGGCCTCGAGATACTTCTTCTTGAGGATAAACTGGTCCTGCCCGTGAGTCATGTCAGGTCCAGGATAGCCATTTCCCTGTCCGGCCTTGGTGGCATAGTGGTTGTTGACCTTCATCCAGGTGGGCGGTGTCCACGGGCATGCCCATAACCGCAGCTGTGGGTTGACATCAAGAGCTGCCTTGATATAGGGGATGAGCCCCGTGCGGTCGCGGTCGATGCTGAAGTGGCGCATCTTGAAGTCGCCCTTGTGGTCATTGAGGCTGTAGTAGTCGCGTGCAAAGTCATTGGCGCCGATGGGCGTGCGGCAGAAGGCAAATCCCACGCCATCGTTGGCATCAAACAACTGCCTCATCACAGCCTTGCGGTCGGCCTCGTCGAGCAGTTGCAATGCATCCCATCCCAACTCGCCGAAGCATCCTCCAAAGCCCAGCATCTGCTGTTCCTTGTATTGTGTGACCATCACATCGTTGACCTCGTCTTGCTCGAACGGCGTGACCTTAACATCCGAGCGCACCAGCCACCGTTGCTGGTCGGTGCTGCTGGTCCACAGCACATCGCTGGCCGTTGCAGGTATTGCCACAGCAGCCAGCAGGGCAATGCTCAGTAATCTGCTCAAAATCGACATCTTCATTTAGACGTTAGACATTAGACGTTAGACGTTAGACTTTTTTCAGTAGTTAAAGGAGTTAAAGGAGTTAAGACGGATGTCTTGTTGCTTCTTGTCAGGAGTTAACTACTAAAAAAAGTATCGTCTTAACTCCCTTTAACTACTTAACTACTAAGTAAAAAGCCTTTGGCTTTTTGCCTTTAGCCAAAAGGCGGGATTTAGCACACAGGTTATCACAGATTTGGAAAGATCATATTATTCTGTGTATTCTGTGTATTCTGTGTTCATTATCACCAGCCTGGCTGACCTTCCCCCTCTTCAGGGGCGACCGAGGGGAGCTCCCGACGGGGGTGCAGCATTGACTGCACTGCCCCACAGCGTGTGACGACTGCTCATGTCCAGCACCAGCGTGCCGCCGTGAGCGATGTCGCTGTGACTCAGCCAGGGACGGTTGTGTTGCTTGCCATTGAGTGTTGCTCCCACAATATATTTGGCTTGTTCACTGGCTTTTGGAGCCTTGATGACCCATTTCTTCCCACCCTGCAAGCCGATGCTCACTCGGGTGAAGAACGGGCTGCCCAGGTTATAGACTGGCAG
>DEKO01000087.1:12323-12655 GCA_002353885.1 Porphyromonadaceae bacterium UBA2720 | reverse complement strand
CCTCCGCCATCCTCATCGCCCGGCACACCCATCAGGTCGTTGCGAAACCACTGATGGATGAGGTCACGCACACGCTTCTGCGTCTTCCATGGCTGTCCGGCGTAGTTGTACAGGTAGGGTATGTGCATCGAGGGCTCATTGCCCATGGTGAACTGCCCCACGTTGCCCGTCTGGTCGGGCAGCTGATGATAGAAGTTGTAGCGCTCAGTGCCCAGCCACTCGTCGAACGTCTGGTCCAGGTTGCGCACCATGGCCTCACGCCCTCCCATCAGCGCCATCAGGTCGGCAGGATTATGCTGGACGTCCCATCGGTAGGTCCATCCGTTGTTCTC
>DEKO01000087.1:11817-12269 GCA_002353885.1 Porphyromonadaceae bacterium UBA2720 | reverse complement strand
CCGTCCTTGTCCTTGGGGTGGAAAAATGACGTTGTGGGGTTAAATAGGTTACGATAGTTATAGGAGCATTGCAGGTAGTGCCGCGCCTCATCGCTGCGCCCCAGTGCCTCGGCTATCTGCGACAGGCACCACTGGTCGTAGCTTGTGCCCAGTGTGACGGCCACAGCCTGACGTTTTTCCCAGCCATTGACACCCGGCACAGTCTCCTGCTCGCCAGGATGCAGGGCGGGGATGTAACCATGGTCGCGATAGAAGGTGTCAAGCCATGTGGCCTCGTGCGATGACCACGGAGCCAGTGTCTTCTCCTCGATGCCTCGGCGGCAGTAGTCATAGGCCTTAGCCAAGTCAAATCGTTGCAACCCCTTGGCCCAGGCATCGGCAATGACAGCCACGCCATGGTTGCAATTCATGCGTCGCGAGTCGCCCGTCACGGCAGGGAAGGGGGGGAACGT
>DEKO01000087.1:0-11760 GCA_002353885.1 Porphyromonadaceae bacterium UBA2720 | reverse complement strand
GCAGCGACAGGATGATGTCGGCCTCGCGCTCCGGGTCGATGATCACCCTGAGCGGATGAGTGGCCCGATAGGTGTCCCACAACCAGTCGTCGGTGTAGAACGGGTGCCCCTCATCGCTGTGCACCTGGTGGTCGGCCGGGCAGAAATATCGTCCCTGCTCGCTGATGCACACTGGGCGCTCGAGGCAGCGGTAGAGCGAGGTGTAGAACACCGCCTTGTCGTCTTCGGTTCCTCCATCCACCTCGATGCGGCCCAGTTCCTGGTTCCACAGGTTGCGGCCATACTGCACAACCTTCTCCAGCGACTGCCCGGCCACCTCGGCCTGATAGTTGGCACGAGCCTGGTCGACACTGATATAGGACACGGCATATCGCATGACCACTGTCTGTCGGCCTGCAAAGCGCAACGCCAGTGCAGCGTGTTCGCCCTGTGAGCGGGCAAACATCGCGTCAAGATGATGATCGCGCAGCATGCCCGCTGCCTGTGGTGCCTGCTCAAACTCGGCGTAGAGATACACCTTCACCCCACCCCATGTGTTCTGATATCCCTCGACCTGACGTCCGCTCACCTTGAGGTCGCCATTGCCTGCCTCGAGGATAACAAACCCTGGTTGCGCCTCGATGAACTGCAGCCTGACGACAGCACTGTGCTGCATGGGCGACAGTTCGGCCACCACACGTTGCTCATCCAGGTCCGAACGGTAATAATAGGGAGTGATCAGCTCGTTGTCGTAGTCGGTGCGCATCACCCGATGCAACTGTCCATCGGCCACTTGTGTTGCCGAGAGTGTGAAGCACGTGTTCTCGCGGTGATTGACCACAATCAGTGGCAACCCGCCGACCATGCCCTCGACATGACTTGCCCGGTTGGGATAGAAGCGGAGCATGCCATAGGGCAGGTGCACAGTGGGATAAGTGGGTTTGAGCAGATGACTGATGTTGCCCATATAGGGGTTGACATAGTCAACCAGTCCTCTGGTTGCTCCAACGGCTGTCAGTGCCATCAGCGCCAACATGATGATCAATAATCTGCTCACGTTTGTCATCTTCATTTAGACGTTAGACGTTAGACTTTTTTCAGTAGTTAAAGGAGTTAAGGAGTTAAAGTAGTTAAGACGGATGTCTTGTTGCTTCTTGTCAGGAGTTAACTACTAAAAAAGTATCGTCTTAACTCCCTTTAACTACTTAACTACTAAGTAAAAAGCCTTTGGCTTTTTGCCTTTTAAAAAGCTTTCAGCTTTTTGCTTTTGGCCCTTTAAAAGCCTTTGGCTTTTGCCTTTAGCCAATAGCAAACATCGGGCCGGTCCCCCCAAGCTTGCTCAATTTGCTGAGGCGCCGCCAAGATTATCCAAAGTGGCAGCCACAACAGCAGTTCCCCCTTCAGGGGGTTAGGGGGACTCCTCCCCCTCTTCAGGGGGGACCGAGGGGGGCTCCCTAGCAGGCCGCTGGCCCAAATAGCCTCACTTGCGCTGTACGCAACTCTCAGTCATCTCGACCCATGCCGTCTCACCACCGAAGGTGTCGCGGAATCGATAGTGCAGATTGAAGACATATCTGTCACGCGAGTCAACGGCAAAGTAGTTGTCCTGTGCCCCACCCAGCATCTCAACCTCCAGGTCACCATAGGGTGTGATGGTGATGGAGTTGTCGCTGTTGATGGTCAGGGTCATGGCATACTTGTTGATCTCGTCTTTGGTGACATTGGCCGGATTATAGGTGTGCGTGCCGGCAAAGCAGCGCACCTGGTTCTTGCTCAATGGTGCAAAGATTCGTGTCACCGAGATTCCCCCGGCCACATCGCCGGCAGCCAGATGACGATCCTCGACCCCTGTCACCTGATAGTAGGTGGTCGTTGCCATGGTGGCATAGCGGTTGCGCAGCACAATCTGGTAGAGCACCTTCTGCTTGTCGGAGTTAATCTCAAAGTCGCTAACCGAGCGGATGCGCAGCGGGATGAAGTAGGTCGAATCGGGACTGAGCCCATCGGGACGAATCTTGATGGGCAGCAAGGCATAGTTGTCCTCGCTGTCAGCCCGCAACACGGTCTGGTAGGAGTCGATGGTGAATCGGCTGGCATCGAGCGTGTGCGCATATCGTGATGAGTCGAGGTCGAAGTACATGTAGTTGTAGTCCCCCACAGCATCCAAGTCGGGCTCAAGTGTGACAGTGACATCATGGTCGATGTGCTGTGTGCCACCGCAGTAGACGGTGACATAGCCCGTCGACTCCTCGCCCAAGTCGTGCTCCGACTCAAAGGTGTAGTCATCGGTGCTGAGCAGATAGATGACCTTCTTGTACAATTCTCCGCGGAACTGCTCGTTCTCGTCGCAGCTGGTCAGCAGCAGCGGCAACACGAGGGCGGCAAAGATATATATTTTTTTCATAAGACGTTAGTTTTTAGTTGTTAGATTTTAGACCGCGCTGCTGGTAGACCGCGCTGCGCGCTGGTAGTGGGTAGTCAGCAGGCAGGTAGGGACGCGGCGTGCCGCGTCCGCTGCCTGGCTGCATTCTTTATTATTCATTATACATCATTCATTATACATTATCACCATCCTGGGTTTTGGTCGAGCGAGCGCGACTTGCGCACCTCGTTGCGCTCCAGAGGCAACAGCACCATCTTGCGGTCGACCGTGCGGTTGCGGTAGTCGCTGTGGTTGATGATGGTGCGCACATAGTAGTTGCTGGCGTCGCTCTCGACGTTCATGCCCGTGATGGGTTCGCTCTCCACCTCCTCAAGGATACCCCAGCGACGCACATCCCAGAAGCGGCGTCCCTCGCACATAAATTCGATGAAGCGCTCGTGACGAATCTGTGCGTCAAACTCCTCCTCGCTGGCGGCCTGCTCGTCGGTGATGGCGGGCTGGCCGGCACGGAAACGCACCTGGTTGAATCCGAAGACCGCCTCCTGCAGGTTGCTGCCGCGCGACAGGGTGTAGGTCTCGCCACTCTCCATGGTCACCGTGTGCGTGGTGGTCAAGTGGTTGACAGCCTCGGCATAGGACAACAGAATCTCGGCATAGCGGATGATGGGGAACGTCTTGCTGGTGCGAGTCGAGCCGTCACCATTGTACCAGTTGTCCTCGGGGTGGATATACTTCTTGAGCACATATCCCGTGATGCACTGGTTGCGTGGCTCCTGGATGGCTTTGTCACGGCCGGCATTACCACCATTATAATAATAGATGGTCTGCTGGCGGAAGTTCTGGTTGGAGCACGATGTTGCCGGCCAGTAGCATCCGTTGTAACCCACACAGCAGTAGAATCGCATCTCGCGGTTGACATACATGTTGTTCGTTCCACGCAACACGCGATAGCCCGAGAAGTAGCGCAATGTGCGCGACACGCCCGTCTCGCTGTATTCGCCAGCGTTGCGAGCCTCCTCGATGGTCTTGCCATCTTCCATGCGATATTCGTCGATCACCTTCTGTGTCAAGCACATGCCGTTGAACCCGTTCATGAAGATGGGGAACGACTGCTGGGTGAAGGCCTGAATTGACCCTGAGGTCTTGCCCCAAATCAGCTCTTTGTTCTGGATGGGATAGGTTGTGCCGTTGAACATATTGGCATACGACTTGTAGGGGTCGATGTTTCCAGCCCCGTAGGGGAAGTCCAGTGCGCTCACGGTCTCGGGCAGCGGGGCAGTGACATCGGTCGCGTCGCCCACCGATGTGGCCACGCGCTCGACCGTGTGCAGCTGATAGCGGTTCATGTCGATCACACGCTTGCATGCAGCTGCGGCCAGGGCCCACTTGTGCTCGTCATAGTTCTGCGAGACATACTGTGCGCCATCGGTCGACCGTGTCCACGAGCCGAAGTAGCGGCGAGCTGCAGCCCCACCGTTAAATGCCGGACTTGCCGCATGCAGGCGCACACGGGCAATGATGGCATAGGCGGCACCCTTGGTGGGACGGCCAAAGTTGAGGATTGGCACATCGTTGGGGATATACTTGGCTGCAGTCTCCAGCTCGCTGCAGATGTAGTCGACCGTCTCGTCGTAGGTGGCACGCCCGCGCTCATAGTAGTCGGCATCGCGGTTGGTGTCCATCACATCATCGCCCAGCAGCACGGCGGGGCCGTAGCTCATGAGAATCATGTAGTAGGCATATCCGCGCATGAAGTGTGTGTAGCCGAGGATTTCGGCCCGCTGCAGCGGGGTGATGTCCTGGCACTCATCGATGCGGTTGAGGATGGTGTTGGCCTTGCGGATGACCTTGTAGCACGGGTCCCAGGCATTCATGCCGCGCAGGTTGCTGGGACTGACCAGCCCCAGTGTCAGGGCCTTGCCGTGGAACAGGTCCTCGGTCATGAGTGTGAAAATCTCGTCGGTGCCTGTCTCTCCCGGCAGCACATCGTTGCCGAAGATGGCACTCTCGTCGGGCAGCTGCCCTGCGGCGCCCCAAAGATATCGCTCCAGATTCTGGCGGGTGGTGAAGACTGAGTCATACTTGAGCGTGTCGTCAAAGTATGAGCTGACGTCCAAAAAATCCTCGCACGAGCTGGCGATGACGGCCATCATGCCGATGACCAGCCACAGAAGTTTTCTCATCTTTATCATAGTTGTCATTTTAGTTTCTATCCGGGGGTGTCGCTCCGCTCCACCCTCGGTTACTTAAATCAATCGCTTTTGGCCTTCGGCCGCCTTTTGGGCCGTTGGCCCGCTATTGGCCGTTTGGCCTTCGGCCGCTATTGGCCGTTTGGATAATCTCGGCTGCACTCGGCATAGCTCGAACAAGTTCGGCTCTGCGCTCGTTGGCACGAGATTTGGCTAAAGGCAAAAAGCCAAAGGCTTTTTAAATAGCTTATTGCTTCTCGTTAGAAATTCAGGTAGAGCTGAATGGCGTAGGAGGTGGGGATGGGATAGGCACCGCCGTTATACTCGGCCTGCTCGGGGTCCCACAGCTTCATCGGGCTCCACACAGCCAGATTCGAGATGACAAACTGTGCGTCGGCCGACTTCAGCCCCACGCGCTTGAGCCAGCCCGAGGTCTCGAAGTGGTAGTTCAGGTTGATCTCCTGCAAGCGCACATAGCGGGCATTGGTGTGCCAGAACGTGGACAGCTGCGTGTTGTTCTCGTTGCGGCCGTAGCTCAGACGCGGAAAGCGAGCGTTGGGATTCTCGGTGGCGGGGTCGCCCGAGTAGCTGGCCGGAATCCAGCGGTTCTTGGGGTCGGCAACGATGGTGAGCACATTGCCCGTCTCGCCGTTGTAGAAGGGGATGTAGCCCTCGCCGTGGGTCGTGCCGTTGACATAGTAGTAGTCGGTGTTGCCAGTGCCCTTGAAGAGCATGCTCAGGGTCAGCGCTTTCCAGCGGGCCTCGAAACCGAAGCCATACATCAGCTTGGGGTAGTTGGGATAGGACAGGGGCACCTTGTCGTCCTCGTCGATGATGCCGTCGCCGTTCACATCCTTATACTTGATGTCGCCCGGCATATAGGTGCCGAAGGTCTGGCGCGGGCTCTGGGCCACGTCCTGCTCGTCGCGGAACAGTCCCAGGGCGATGTAGCCGCGGAAGGCGTTGTTGACATATCCCGTGTAGTTCTGGTAGTCATAGGGTTGCTCGGCCTGCTCCCAGTTCTCGACTTTGTTGGCCGAGTAGGTGAAATTGCCTCGCACGGTCACCGACCAGTCTTCGCCGAAGTTGTGGCGATAAGAGATGTTGCCGTCCGAGCCATAGCTCTTCATCTTGCCCACGTTACCAAACGGCATCTGCATCAGGCCGACGTAGCCGGGAATCTGCGAACGGCGCTGGTAGATGCCGTCGCGCATGTCGCGGAAGAAGTCAATCACAAACTCCAGCCGTTGGTTGAACAGCTTGCCCTCGATGCCGATGTCGGCCTTCTTGGCACGCTCCCAGCGCAGGTTGTCGGCACCCACGCGCTCCTCGGTGATGTAGCCGCTGGTGCTGCCCCAGCCGCCACCACCGCCCGACACCTGCATCAGCGTCAGGTATGGGAAGCGCTCATCGGTCAGGCGATCGTTGCCCACCGTGCCATAGGATGCACGAATCTTCAGGAAGCTCAACCAGGGCATCTTCTGGCGCACCCAGTCGTAGCTGGTGGGCACCCAGCCCAGTCCCACCGAGGGGAAGAAGCCGAAGCGGTGTCCCGCCTGGAAGTTCTCCGAACCGGTGTAGCCAAAGTTGGCGTCAATAAAATAGGTGTCTTTCAAACCGTAGGTGATGCGGCCCGATAGGCCCTGGTAGCTGATGGGGATGGCATACATCGAGCGCAGCGTGGCGTCGCGACTGTCGATGCTGCCGTCCATGGTCTGCTCGCGGCTCATGTAGTAATAGACGAGCGCGCCCAGGCGGTGATCCTCATGGATGACTTTGTCCCAGGTCAGCGTCGACTCGACGTGCCACTTGTAGTATTGTGAGTCGTCGTGGTTGTAGGTCGCCGGCTGGGCGTCAACGCGTTTGACGATGCCCAGCTCACCGGTGTACTTGCGTGTCGAGGCATAATACATCTCGGGCAGGATGGAGCGAATCTCACGCAGGTTGGACCAGGTGTCGTAGGCACCCTGTGCGCGAATCTTCAGTCCGTCGAGAATCATGCCCAGGTCCTGCTTGATCTCGAGTGTGGCCTTGCCGCGGAAGTGGCGGATGTTGGTCATACCGGTGTAGTTAAGCATGACGTAGGGCGAATAGGCATTGTTGGAGCCGTAGGCTGGCAGTTGTCCCGTCGAGTAGACCGTGGGAATGGTGATGGGGGTGAGGTTGCGTTGCGTGGCCCACAGAGCGTCGGTGTTGTTGTTGCCCGGCTCTTTCTTGATCGACACGAAACCGTCGGCACCAAAGTAGAGTTGCGTCGTCTTGGTCAGATTGATGTCGAGGTTGGCGCGATAGTTGAGTGTGCGGTAGCCCACGGCGGTCGAGTACTTCGAAGACTTATCCTGGCGATAGGCCGCGCTCTCATAGCTAGTGCCCAGGCTCAGATAGTAGCGAGCCAGCGAGCCACCGCCGCGAGCGTTGATAAAGTAGCTCTGCGCCAGCGAGTTTTTGTGAAGCACCTCATGTTGCCAGTTGACATCGGGATAGAGGTCGGGGTCAAGGTGATACTTGATGATGTCAAGCTCGATGTCGCTGTAGAGCGGGGCGTTGCCGCGCACGGCGCGTGCCTCATTGGCGAGCTTGGCATACTCGTATGAGTTCAGATAGTCGGGCATGTTCACCAGGTGCGACAGGGTGAAGTTGGCGCGTCCGGTGATTTGCAGGCGGTCTTGCGTACCGCGCTTGGTGGTGACGAGCACCACGCCGTTAGCGCCACGCACACCATAGACTGCCGTGGCCGAGGCATCCTTGAGCACCGAGAACGACTCGATATCAGCCGGGTCAATCTCGCTCAGGTTGCCCTCCAGGCCGTCGATGAGCACCAGTGCACTGCTGTTGGCACCGAAGGTGCCGATGCCGCGCACCCAGAATTCCGAGATGTTCTTGCCCGGCTCACCGCTGCGCTGAATAGAGATGACACCTGGCACACGGCCACCCAGCATGTTCTGGATGTTGGTGGCCGGCACTTGCAGGTCCTTGGTGTTGACAGCGGTGATGGCGCCCACAGTGCTGATTTTGCGCTGTGTACCCAGACCCACGACCACCGTCTCCTGAAGCATGGTCGAGCTGGTGGCCATCTGCACTAGCAACGCGGGCTCGTCCTTGGTGATGGCAATCTCTTGCTTCTCATAGCCGATGGACGAGAACACGAGAACGTCGTTCTTGCTGACCTTGATCGTAAACTTGCCATCGGCATCGGTGGCGGTTCCGCCACCGGGGCGGTCCTTGGCAAAGACTACCACGCCGGGAAATGTCTCGCCAGTCTCGTCGGTGACAGTACCTGACACCGTCAGTTGCTGCGCCATTGCCGCCAATGAGCCGGCCAGCAGCATGATGAGGAGTAATACCTTTTTCATATTGTCATTTAGTCTAATTTACCTTATTCAATTGCCAGACGGCGGATACACTGGTTCTCATAGTCGGCGATATAGAGGATGCCGTCGTTGTTGATGCACATGCCGAAGGGACGGTTGAACAGTGCGTCCTCGGGGCTGCCGTCCTGGTAGCCCGACTTGCCGGGCTGGCCGATGACGGTGCTCACCTTGCCATCGCTGGTGACCTTGCGGATGCAGTGGTTGTTGGTGTCGGCGATGTACATGTCGTCGTTGTCGTCGAGGATGAGCTGACGAGGCTCGCTGAACATGGCGGCGGCGCCATTGCCGTCGATATATCCTGCCTGGCCCGAGATGCCTGCCAGCAGCTTGTGCTCACCGGTGCGGATGTTGTAGGTGTAGACACAGTGGTTGTTGGTGTAGGCCAGATAGAGCATGTTGGGGTTCTTGCGGCTGAAAGCCATGTATGAGTCGCTGCCGCTCATCAGTCCGCTGCTCACCTGGTTGGTCAGTCCCGTCTCGGGGTTGACACGATAGAGGATGCCGTTCTTGGCGCGGATATACATGAATCCGTCCTCGGTGCACATGGCAAACGAGTGCTTGTAGTCGATGGTCAGCGTCTCGCCCGTGTTGGGCTTCATGGCTTGCTTGATGGGGCTCCACATGTTGTCGCTCGACATGGTCCAGTACTCCAACCCATTGTCGGTGGGGATATAGACCGTCTTGCCGTCGTCGAGCATACAGGGCTGGTTGAGCGGTGCTCCCGAGTCGGGGATCAGCAGCCGGCTCACATCCTCGTCCTCGTTGACCAGAATCACCTTGTTCTCGTGATAGTAATTGTTGCGATTGCGCAGGCTGGCGATGATGTTGTTGTCCTTGTCCACCGCCAGATAGGTCACATAGGGCATCGAGGTCTGCGCCAGGTTGCCGGTGACCACATCGTCGGGAGCGCCCACGATGCCACACACGGTGGTGACCACGGTCTGAATCTTGTAGGTGAACGGGTCGGGATACTCCACGCTCTTGTCGCCCACCTGCACACGCACCCTGCACTTGACGATGTTGTTCTCGTCGCCCTCGCCCGGCTTGCGGGGACAGATGGCATAGATCTTGTTGCCGATGGCCTCGATGACGGCGGCCTCCTTGTCGTTGAAGAAGACCTTGATGTTCTTGGCATCAGTACCGAAGTTCTCGCCGTTGAGGATGACCTTGGTGGCCACACCGCCCGAGTCGGGATAGAAACTGGTCAGCGTGATGGCTTTGCCCGGATCATAGGGCTCATAGCCATTTTCCTTCTCGCTCTCGCAAGCGCTGAAGCATGGTAGCAGCAGCATGGCCATCATGCCTGCTGCCAACCTGATTGTTTTAAATCTGTTCATATTTTAGTTTTTAGTTTCGAGTTCTTAGTTTTTAGCTATTTAAAAAGCTTTTTACTTAGTAGTTAAGTAGTTAAAGGGAGTTAAGACGTCACAATGTTGTGGCAGTAGGGATGTCGGTGCCGTGTGAACAGCCACAATCATGTAATGGCTTTACTACATTACTACATTACTACTTTACTACTGAAAGAAAGCTCCTTTAGAAAGTTAAATTATTTCTTATAAAGACGGAACACGCGCGCCATGTCATTGGGCGAGCTATAGTTGAGTGTACCATCCGACAGATTCACAGCCTCGCCCGACCAGCACTCCAGGCTGCGGGCAGTGTCGATAGTCGAGGCATCGATGCCCAGTGTCGAGAGGTCCAGAGCCACATCCTTGTTGCCTGCACCATAGTTGAAGTGCACTACGACCCACGAGTCATCGGCCTCGGCATAGAACAGGTCAATCGAGTTGTTGACACCGAACAGGCGGTGTCCATAGGCCGGGCGGAACTTGAGGTGCATCGCGATCAGGTCATTGATGCGCTCATAGGCAGTGAATTTCTTGGCCTTCTGCTGCGACACGGTGGTGCCCACATAGCTGCCACGCGTGCTCAGGTTGTCGCCCAGGATGCAATATCCGGTGACCACAGCAGTGGTCATGCGCGAGATGTTCTCGGCCTCGCTGCGATTGCCCATGCACAGGTGGTCAGGGTCGTTGAAGCTGTAGACACGGTCAAGCCACCAGCCAAACGAGAAGCTGTTCATCATGTAGCTCGTGTGCCACATCTCGCCCCATGCATCGCAGCTGATGCGGCGTGCGTCTGCTGCCTGATAGGGGAACAGCGGTGAGATGGACAGGTCGATGATGATGCTGTCGCCCAAGCGCTCACGCAGGTAGTTCATGCCATAGTTATAGGCTTGCGTGCCTGTGGTGATGTCGTCGCGGTAGTAGCGGTCGGCCTCGTGGGTGCCCACGTTCAGGAAGTCGAGCTTGAGGTACTTGAATCCGCTCTGCAGGAATTTCTCACAGTACCAGTTGACATAGCTCATCGTGGCGGGCGCTGTTGGGTCGAGGGCGCCAATCGGGCGTCCACCGATGCGCATCACCGCGTCGCCATAGGTGTATCCGTTGTTGCCATCGAGGGCAGTGCTCTCGCTACCCACCCAGTCGCTCCAAGGCGTCCAGTAGGCACCAGCCTCCTGTCCATTGGCGTGACAATGCTCGACAAAGCGCTTGCGCTCGTCCCAGTTCATGTTGTCCCAGGCATCCAGACCCACATAGATGACATTGTCCTGAGCGAAGTGGGCCTTGTCCTGCATATTCTCCTTGATGAAGTCTGACACCGACAGGGCACCCTCGTAGTTGCAATGCTTCTCCATGCCTCCCCAGCTGTTCCAGCCCCAGATTGAGGTGCGCTCGCAAGGATGCGGTGGTGTGATGGCTGCATTGACCTCGCCGAAGGTCTCCAAGCCGGTGCGCCAGTCATCGAAGAGTCCCACCATCATCAGTGCCGAGCTCACACGTGTGCCCTTGACCGCACCATGAGGCTGCAGCACGCCATTGCGCTCGTCGCGCGTGGCGGCATGGGTCACACCGCTGAAGCACTCCAGCCGCGACAAGTGACCCTGCGAGAGCGGGCTGCCCGTCAAGCGAATGGCCGACTTCCACGTGTCGTGGGTCACCGACCCGATGACCATGCCCTCCTGAGTCACACCATTGAAGATGGCAGTGACCTCAAACGAGATGCTGTCGCGGGCAAATCGTCCCGAGGCCGTCGAGCCGGGGTTGGTGGCACGACTCAGCGGCCACGAGCCATAGGTGACAAAGCCGTCGTTGTCGTAGGGAACTGTGAGGAACCGGTTGGTCACGTCTTGCGGCAAAAACAAGTTGTTGGCCTCGCTGAAGACGGGGCAGATGTAGTTTGAAGCCAGATTGCCACCATCGGGCATTGACAACGTGACATCGGTGAGCAGGTAGTCGCGGTCGGCAAACAGGTAAAACTTCTGCTCAACGTTGGGCAGACTGCCATTCTGGTAGGTGATGGTCACCAGTTTGCCCGAACCGACAGCATTGCTGAAGTCGGACTGAGCCACCATGGCAGTGCCATAGCCCGCCGTCTGATAGATGTTCTGGTTGAACTTGAAGCGTGCTGTCACATCATGCAGCACACTCTTGCCGTCGCGGGTCAATGCCACCATCTGGGTGGCGTCGTCAAGTGTCACCGACCACTTGCCATGAGTGACCTGGATGGCTTGCGCCATACTCGGACAAGCCATGGCCAGCAGAGCAGCACAGACGAGCGTGAGTTGTTTATAGCTTTTCATCGTCATGAATGAGTTTTGTTCGTTGGAGGTAAAAATGCCGTTTTTTTGGCATCGCAAAAGTATTTCAATTCGCGCACAGGCGATTGAACAGACTTCTCAAAAAATAACAAAATCCGCTCATGCCACCCCAGCAAAGACTTTTTGGGCCTTGCGGCTTGCTAGGGAGCCCCCTCAGTCCCCCCAAGCCCCCCTAAA
>DEKO01000201.1:6632-6835 GCA_002353885.1 Porphyromonadaceae bacterium UBA2720 | reverse complement strand
CCTTATTATAATTACGAATCGGAACCACGGCATAGAAGAACGGGGAAACCACTGGGGGCTCGTTGGTTTGATCACTGCCGTCTCGCGATAGCCAAACATAAAACTCATGATGCCAGTGTGAGAAAAAACATTAACTTTGACAGCACACCAAGTCTCTCCCGCCCGGAAACACCAAAATACATTTGGTTTTTCACTCATTTATT
>DEKO01000201.1:0-6533 GCA_002353885.1 Porphyromonadaceae bacterium UBA2720 | reverse complement strand
CAAAAAAATGTGATTTTTTTTTGCTCTTCGCTCACTTAATCGTAACTTTGCACGATTTTAGACATGAGACATTTTCTCTTCTATATAATTATGTGTTTGGCTGGTGTTGCCCTGTTGGGGTGCGATAGCCATGTCAAGAATGACGGGGCCTTTGAGGTCAAAGTCACTCTGCGTCATGTGCATATGGGCTGTGACAGCGCGACACTGGTTGTCGTCGATGATGACTATAACATGCTTCGCGTACTGGGGGGTGCAAAGCTTAAAGACTCGACGTTCACGTTCACCGGCCACACACCGACAGCGCGCCTAGCCTACGTTGATTTTGACACCGACTCTATTCCTTATCAATTCTATTTTATCCTCGAGCCCACTCGCGTCAAGATAGACATTGAGGCACGCCAGTGGACGATCAATGGTGGAAAAGGCAACCACGACTATCAGTCGTTTCTGAACCAGCACGCCCGCATCCGCGCCCAACGCGACTCGTTGTGGCAAAAATACACGAGCATGGGCACCGACTCGACACTGACATGGGACGCAGAACGCACCGCTCTGCACAACGACAGTTTGCTCCAGGACTCGCTTCAGCGCATCACCATTGAGCGCATCAATCGTGGCGACCTGGTCTCGCGCCTGATCAAGCAACGCTTGCTGCCCACGCTCACCCGCGAGTCGCTGGACAAGATAAAATGAGCACACAACACTGAATAAATGAAATACTACCGAAACAATGCCGAGCAATGCATTGTGCGCATTGATGACAATGGCAAACGATATGTCAGGACATTCGACCCAATAACACAACGAGTAACATCTGAGGCAGAAGTATCAGACAGCGACACTAGAGCCTCGGGACCTGTGGGTGTAGGAAAGCAATTCCCGTTAACCGAGATAGACCAGCAGAGCTACGATTCTTTCGGCTTCAGCTGGCGCTATGACACACACCATGGCCGCACGATCATTGTGCTGGACGACCGCCTGTTCACTCAAGATGTCATTGTGCGCAACCGTGCGATGGATGACCTGTACAATGACGGCAAGCCATTTGACGACATCTTTGAGCAACTGGGAACGGTGTCGACCGACCCCTCACTACCCTACCCTGCCCGTAAGCCTGACGAACAGCACATCAGCATCGAAGATGCTCTGCGCATTGCCATCGACGCCCATGAGGGCGACACCGACCTGGACGGCCTGCCCGTGATTTTGCACCCGCTGACCGTGGGACTGGCAGGCCGCAACCGCCAGGAGATGATTGCTGGCTTTCTGCACGATGTGGTCGAGGACACCGACATGACATTTGATGACTTGCTGGAGCGCGGTGTGGATGTCGAGATTGTGGACACGCTGCGACTGCTCACCCACGACAAGGGTGCCATGAGCTATGGCGACTATGTGGAACATATCGCCACCAGCGGCAACGTGACCGCAATGCACGTCAAGCTGAACGACCTGACACACAACCTGAATCGTGGTCGCGCCGGCGGGCACTGGCAGCAAGTGGCCAAGCACGAGCCCGCCCTTGAATGCATCCAGCAAGCGATTCGAGATAGTTTATAGATGAAAGTTAATAGTTACAAGTTAAGAGTTTGTAGTTGACAAGACTGTCACAGAATGAGATGATATATCCCAAGAATTTTGAGAGCAAAATAGGTTTCGACACAGTGCGGCATGAGATTGAACGTCGCTGCATCAGTCCGTTAGGCACGTCGTGGTGTAGCGAAATGCACTTTTCGTCGAACAGCGACGAGGTGACCTGCTGGCTTGAGCAGACCAACGAGTTCCTATCTATCTTGCAGTCGAAGCGTGAGTTCCCGCTGAATTATTTTTTTGACCTGCGCGGCACACTCAAAGCCATCACCATGCCAGGCAGCTATATTAGCGCTGAGAATCTGTTCAAGCTGCAACGCTCGCTGACCACAATCGGAGAGATTCGGCGATTCTTTGCCAGTCGTGATGGCGAGCAGATGGTCTATCCTCGGTTAGCATACCTGACTGAGGCGATGGATCCTTTTCCCGAGCTGGTGACTGAGATTGGGCGCGTACTGGACAAGAACGGCAACATCAAGGACAACGCCTCGCCATTGCTGAGCGAACTGCGCAACACCATCCAGCGTGTGACATCAAGCATCAACAGCATCTTGCGCCGTGTCATCACGCAAGGCAAACAAGACGGCGTGCTCGAGAGCGATGTGCAGCCCAGCATGAGAGATGGCCGCCTGGTAATACCAGTGTCGCCGATGCACAAGCGCAAGGTGCATGGCATTGTGCACGACGAGAGCGCCAGTGGAAAGACCGTGTTCATTGAGCCTGAAGAGATTGTTGAGGCCAACAACCGCATCCGCGAGACCGAAGCCGAGATTGCCCGTGAGATCATCCGCATCCTGACTGAGGTGACCGACAGCATCCGTCCCCACACCGAGACTCTGTTGGCCACCTACGAAGTGCTTGGCCAGATAGACTTCATCCGAGCCAAAGCGCTCCTGGCCAGTGAGCTAGACGCACAGATGCCACACATCGAGCATCAACCACACATCGAGTGGTATCACGCTGTGCATCCGGCATTGTGGCTGTCGCTGCGCGAGCAAGGCAAAGAAGTGGTGCCACTGAACATCGAACTGAACACCCAACAGCGCATCCTGCTCATCTCAGGTCCCAACGCTGGTGGCAAGAGTGTATGCCTCAAGACAGTGGGTGTAGTGCAGTATATGATGCAATGCGGCATATTGCCACCCGTTTACAGCAACTCGCACATGGGCTTGTTCGGTAGCATCTTCATCGACATTGGCGACCAGCAATCGTTGGAGGATGACCTGAGCACCTACAGCTCGCACCTGCAGAACATGAAGACTTTTCTGAACCGCGGCAACAAACAATCGTTGGTGCTTATCGACGAGATGGGTAGCGGCACCGAGCCTCAGATAGGTGGAGCCATCGCTCAAGCCATCCTCGAGCAGTTGAACGCAAAACGAATGTTCGGTGTAGTGACAACTCACTATCAGAATCTCAAGCACTTTGCAGAGGACACCGAGGGCATTGTCAATGGTGCCATGCTCTATGACCGAGGTCGCATGCAGCCATTGTTCCAGCTGTCAATAGGCTATCCGGGCAGTTCGTTTGCCATCGAGATTGCACGCAAGATAGGCCTTGATCAGCAAGTCATCGACAAGGCCAGCGAGATTGTTGGCAGCGACTATATCAACATGGACAAATATCTGCTTGAC
The DNA here is from genome assembly GCA_002353885.1 of Porphyromonadaceae bacterium UBA2720. Taxonomy (GTDB): domain Bacteria; phylum Bacteroidota; class Bacteroidia; order Bacteroidales; family Muribaculaceae; genus Sodaliphilus. The sequence goes on along the minus strand of DEKO01000201.1, from coordinate 3,309 downwards.
CTGGTGCGCGACCGCAAGTATTGGGAGAGCAAGCGACACGACGTGCGCCAGAAAGAGAAAAAACTCGACTCACTGCTTGAGCAATACAACGAACGACTGAAGCGCATCGGCGATGAACATCGCCAGATCATCAAAGACGCCAAGGCCGAGGCACGCGAGATCGTACAACAAAGCAACGCCCAAGTCGAGCGCACTATCCGTGAGATTCGTGAGATGCAAGCTGAGAAAGAGAAGACCAAGGAGGTGCGCCGGCAGCTGGACGAGTTTAAGCAGCGACTCGAAGGCTCTGATGGAGAAGAGAGCACGCAAGTGGAACGACTTAAACCTAAGCACCAGATGCGTCGCAAACCTGCCACACAGCCCAAACCTCAGCCCAACGACCCCAACCGTCCGTTACAAGTTGGCGACAACGTCGTACTTAAGGGCCAGACAACCATCGGCACCATCATCTCAGTCGACGAGAAATATGCCGTGGTAGCTTTTGGCGCCCTCAAAACCCGCGTAGAGACCAGTCGTCTACAACGCAGCAACCGCAAGATGGAACGGGCACAAGCATCGTCGATGAGCCGTCAGACGACAAATGACATCCGCGAGCGCCAGTTGCACTTCAAGCCCGAGATTGACGTGCGCGGCATGCGCGGCGACGAGGCACTGCAAGCCATCACCTACTTTATGGACGATGCCATCCAATTTGAGGCCAAGCGCGTGCGCATTCTTCACGGAACAGGCACGGGTGCCCTGCGCCAGCTGTTGCGCCAGTACCTGCTGTCGCTTTCGGGCGTGCGCACAGCCCATGACGAAGATGTGCGCCTGGGTGGTGCCGGCATCACGGTTGTCGAACTTGAATAGTGAAACATGTTCACGAGTCTTTGGAAGCATATCGTTTACCCGCCGAAATCGGTCAGCGACAAGAAGCTGTGTGAGGCTTTTTGTGGCAAGTGGGTCGTTATTACCGGTGCCTCGTCTGGGATTGGCGAGGCTTTGACGCTTAGACTGATAGATGCTGGAGCCAATCTGTTTCTCATTGCTCGCAGTGAGGAGAAGTTAAGGCAACTATGTGACAAGGCTCGTGCCAAGGGCTGCGAGGTGCGTTATAAAGCCATCGACCTTCGTTGCCGGCAGGAGTTGGACGCCTGTTGCAAGACGTTGCCAGAGGAGTTGCCCAGCGTGTCATACCTCTTTTGCAATGCCGGGAAGTCCATTAAGCGAAGCATCAGTTCTTCCATAGAACGTATGCACGATTTTGACCGCACAATGGACCTGAATTATCGTTCGATGGTAGCATTGTCGCTGGCGTTGATGCCATCGCTGCGCGAAGGCAAAGGGCGCATGATTTATACATCCTCGGTGAGCAGCCGATATCCATTTGCTCTTGGCTGGTCGGCCTATCATGCCTCGAAATGTGCAGCCAACGTGTGGTGTCGCACTGCCCGCCGTGAACGCAAGACGTTGGGCGTGAGAGTTCAAGTGGCATATCTGCCGCTAGTTCACACACCCATGTCGGATGTGAACGAGACCTACAAAAATCTGCCCGCTTATTCAGCCAACGAAGCAGCTAGCATCTTGTTGAAGTTGGCAATGACCGACAAGTTCCGTTACAAACCATGGTGGGCGATATAGAAGTAGGGCCGGAGGTGTTAGTTTTAAGTTTTCAGAGGTCAGGGGTCAGTTTTCAGAGGTCAGGTGTCAGTACGCTGACGTGCTCTCGGGTGACTATACTTGTTTACTTGTTTACTGTTAAGCGTTTGATGATATGAACAATGCTATTTTCTCAAAATTGACCAAGTTGCATATCCTCACTCCAAGAGGCATTTGTCGACTGCTAGGGGCTTTCTTCAGAGATGGCGTCTCGCTGATGGCATTGACACGCTTCTCGGCAAAATACTATCCGGGCCGATGCGCATTGGTCTCGGAAGGCAAACGGCTTACTTACAAGGAAATATACAGCCATTCGCATCGCCTAGCCCAGTTGCTATATCGTGACTATGCACTCAAGTCGGGAATGTGCGTGGCACTGCTGTGCCACAATCACATTGCGATGGCGTTGCTGCTGCCAGCATTGTCACGACTTGGGGTGAGTGTGAAATTGCTGAATACCGATATCGTACCAGACAAGTTGAGAGAACACGTAGAGCGCCAAAAGATAAGCCTCATCATCTGTGACCACGAGCTGAAGGTACAACGAGTTCCCAATGACCTGCCTTGCGAGATGCTAGAGAGCGAGGACCTTTATCAAACAATCTCTGACAACACACAAGACATCCATGTGAAACTGCCCCGCATCACACGTGGTGGCGAGATCTCGGTGTTCACAGGCGGCTCTAGCGGAAGGAGCAAGGAAGCGCCGAGGAAGATGTCCATCAGTCAGTTCCTGCCGCCTTTCTACGCCTTGCTCGAGCAACTGCGTCTTGACGAGTATCATAGCGTATTCCTCTCGTTACCAGTGTATCACGGTTTCGGACTAGCCACGCTCATCATGTCGTTAGCCATGGGCAAAAAAGTGTGCCTCCAGCGTCATTTCGATGCCGAGAAAGCTCTCAAAATCATTGCCGACGAAAGGGTCGAAGTAGTGCCAGTCGTGCCCGCCGTGCTCGCTCGACTCTGGCAAATCGACAATGCCCCCACAGCGATGCAGACAGTGAAATGCATCATCAGTGGCGGTGACCGCCTCGATAAGAAATGGGCAGATATCACCCACATGCATCTGGGCGATGTGCTTTACAACCTTTTCGGCACTACTGAGGCAGGATTCTTTATGATCGCATCGCCCGACGACCTCTTGAGAAATGAAGAAGTCCCTATCGGCAAACCAATCAGCGGTGTTAAATGCAAGGTGGAGAACATTGACAGTCATGGTGTTGGTTCGCTCTGGGTGTGTTCAGGCTGGGCAATGATTGGGATGAAGAACAAATGGCAAAATACTGGCGACCTGGTATATTGTGATGACGATGGTTGCTATTTCTATCGTGGACGTAGCGACAACATGGTGGTGTGTGGCGGAGAAAATGTTTATCCCGAAACTGTCGAAAAGGTAATTAACGAGCACCCCGAGGTGATTGCGTCAATGGTTTACTCAACACCCCATCTCCAGTTCGGGACAGTCCTTCATGCCAAAATAGAACTCGCCCCCGACTCGACATTGACCTCCCACACGCTCAAAACCTGGCTGCATCCCCGCCTCACCCGCGCCGAGATGCCACATGAGATCACCTTCCACACCATCCACACCCTCGACTCAGGAAAAGTCGCCCGGTCGTTGTAGGGATGCGCCCCCAGACACATCCTGACAAAAATATAAAAAAAATTAAT
>DEKO01000199.1:24221-24605 GCA_002353885.1 Porphyromonadaceae bacterium UBA2720 | reverse complement strand
GCAATTGCTGCCGCTCGTCAAATATCCAAGAACCAGCAATAGAAAAATATAATGTGACAAAACTCATGACAATTATTGGCATAAGATTTAGACTTCTTTTCTATTAAAGTAAGTATTAAAGAGAATGATAAATTTGGCTTCGCTAACAAAGCCTTCAAACTATATCATTTTTTATCACTTGATGGCAATAATGGGGTGGTGCTTGGTTGTGCGAATATCTGGGTGGAAAACGGCGTAACTTTGGGTCTATATGGGGCAAAATATGGGGCAGATATAAAAAAGAAAGTGATAACTTGTTGCGTTGCAGCTTGTTATCACTTTAAAATGGTGTCCAAGATGAGATTCGAACTCACACAGCCCTACGGCCACTACCCCCTCAAAGTA
>DEKO01000199.1:6357-24114 GCA_002353885.1 Porphyromonadaceae bacterium UBA2720 | reverse complement strand
ACCAACTGAGCTACTGTCGCAATCACTATATTAGAGAACTCTTAGTTTTGAGCGACAGACGGGACTCGGACCCGCGACCTCGACCTTGGCAAGGTCGCGCTCTACCAACTGAGCTACTGTCGCAATGATATGCATTGTTGAGTTGTTTCCCAAATGCGGATGCAAAATTACTGCTATTTTCTGAACCGACAAAATTTTTGTCGAAAAAAAAGTGTTTTTTTTGATTTTTTTATTTGCACAGGGCCAAGAACTCGGCTCTGAGTGCTGGATCTTGTTCAAATTGGCCACGATATTGCATGGTGACCGTTGTTGCTCCTTGCTTTTCGACGCCTCTCATCTTCATGCACATGTGCTGTGCCTCGCATGTGACGATGACGTCCTGCGACAATTCGCTGCATAGCAGGTCGCAGATTTCGGCTGTGAGACGTTCCTGAACTTGGAATTGTCTCGAGAATGAGTCGACGATGCGTCCAAGCTTGCTCAGTCCGACGATTTTTCCTTCGGGAATGTAACCAATGGAGACACGTCCAAAAAATGGGAGCAAATGATGCTCGCACAGCGAGTAGAACTCGATGTCCTTGACAATGACGATTTCACTGCCCTCGTGCTCAAACATAGCGGCGCGCAAGATTCCTGCCGGATCTTCGTCATAGCCACGGGTGTTCTCGAGCAATGCTTTGGCAGCACGCACAGGTGTTTTGACAAGTCCCTCTCGCTCGGGGTCCTCGCCAATGAGTTGGATAATAGCCCGGTAATGCTCGGCGATTTGCTCGACGAGCTTTGGGTCCATATTGATGCTTTTCATTCTAACAGTTCAGCAAAAGATTAATTACCCCACACGTTAATTCTATCGCGGACAATAATCATCTCACGTCCATAGGCAGGGAATGCTGCTCGTACCCTCTGCAGGGCCTTCTGCGCGTCTTCTTGTTTCTGGAAGTCTCCGATGCGCAGTCTCCACGACGGTGCATTGTAACTGATGTATGACCTGTACTGTGGGAACTTCATAGCAATGGCTCTAGCCCTCTGCTGAGCAGTTGCTTTTCCTGATGCTCCTGAATTGTCGCTGAATGCCTGTATGCGATATCCGACACCGCGAGCCTGAATGGACTGTTGTGTTGTGTGGCTGCGCTTGGGTGGTCTGACCTCGTCACGGCCGTCTTTTTGGCTTTTCTCCTTGTTCTCGCTCTTGCTCGTCGCTTCGGTGGCCTCACTTTTTTTGCTGCCACTGGCTGCCTCACGTTTTGAGTCGCTATTGTTGCGACCAGTCAGTCCTGCCGGTGCTTTGACCGTGACCTTGGACTGTGTGTTGACTCGCGTAGTGATGTCTCCGTTGGTCTGTGCCGTTGCGGCAAGAGCGGCCATCAGCACGACCGCCACAGACATGATGCGTATTTGCTTGAAAAGAGCCATATCGTTAAAGAATAAAATTTGGCCACAAAGATATGACAATTTATCTTTATGACCAAATTTTTGTTGAATAACCGTACTTTGAGGCCCTGTTTTTGGCATTTAGGGGGCCTTTTCGGTGGTTCAGAATGCAGTAACGATGCCCATGAAGTCTTGTGCCTTGAGCGATGCTCCGCCGATGAGTCCACCATCGATGTCGGGTTTGGCGAAGAGTTCGGGTGCGTTGCTGGGCTTGCAGCTGCCTCCGTAGAGGATGGTCATGTCGTCGGCCACAGCCTCGCCATATTGCTCACGCAGCAGTCCACGGATGAAGGCATGGATCTCTTGTGCTTGATCGCTTGTAGCGGTCTCGCCTGTTCCGATGGCCCAGATGGGCTCGTAGGCGATGACGATGTTGGCCATCTGCTCGGCAGTGAGGTGGAACAGTGAGCCAACGATTTCGTTCTTGATGACATCGAAGTGCGTACCGGCTTTACGCTCGTCCAAGCTCTCGCCGCAGCAGAAGATGACCTTGAGTCCAGCCTCGAGTGCGAGGTCGACTTTGGTCTTGAGCATGTCGATGGTCTCGTTGTAGTAGCCGCGGCGCTCGCTGTGGCCCAGGATGACGTAATTGGCTCCTGTCGATGCAACCATGGGTGCTGAGACTTCTCCTGTATATGCACCCTTGACGTGGTCGGCACAGTTCTCTGCTGCAAGTCCCACATAGTTCTTGTCGATGACGTCGTTTACTGCAGTGAGATGTGTGAAAGGCACTCCGACGATGACATCGCACTTGATGCCAGGCGTCTGTGCGACAGCCATGCATACTTCCTTGGCCAACTGTACGCCTTCGGGCACAGTGGTGTTCATCTTCCAGTTGCCTGCTACAATGTTCTTTCTCATTTTTCTTGTTCGTTTGAGAGGTTAGTATTATTGTTTTTTGATGTTTCTGTCGCTTCGGTCACCTTTTTGTTCTTGCGCGTAAATAGCGGCCTTACCAACAAGTGCGTTCGATTGAGGACGAGTATAACCACCAGCGCCATGGCATAAAAGATGGCAATTTTTCGCAACAGGCTGGCTGGCTGAATGTCCTCGCCCAGCCGGTCGAGCGTCAGCTGCCGATCGTGGATGACATCCGCACTGATTGATCCCAGCGTCCGCTTCCACCTGATGGTATCGTTGTCAAGATAGACTACAGCCGGATTGCCTCTTGCCATCATCTTGATGTCTGAATCGTCGGCCACCAGCATGGGGTAACTTGCCATAGAGATATCGGTCCATTCGGCAATCTGCCCGTCGCTTGCGCTGGTGATTCCGTAGACGCTTACTCCCTGCTCTCGTGCCTTATCGGTGAGTTCGTTGATGACGAATGTTGTGGCTATGCTCACTTGGGGCAAATCAGGGAAGAGCAATAGCAGCAGGCTGTCGGCTTCGAGCAATTCGTCGGCCGCATCTGTGCCATGATCAGTGACGGCAATGGCCCGCGATCCTTCTTGCGAGGCAGGTTGTTGGGCGGTAGGTGCTTCACGACGGTCAACAAAGGTCCATCCGTCTTCCTCGTTGGGCACACTATCGATGGTGAACTCATGCTGCTGGCCGTCTTTCTCATAGATGAACAGATAGTCCTGAGCACTGGTGGATGGTTGCGAGCTGACGAGCCGTGTCCCCAGTTGAAAGGGTCTGAAATCAATCAACGGCTGTGTGAAGTATCCCGGCAGGGCTATGGCCATTGTGGCGACAAATGTGGCAGCCATGACCATCCACTGCACAGCGGGTCCAAAGACACCAGCGACTTTTCGCCCAAAGATCAGCAGGAAAACGGCCCCCATGGTGAGCAGCAGGTTCTTGCCGAAGGTCGCCCAGTTGGTGAGCACCAGCGCATCGCCAAAGCATCCACAGTCGGGCACGGCATTGGTGGTTGCCAACCACAGCGTGAGCGGCAGCATAAATGCCATCATGACGAGGACTCCGATGGGTGCGCTACGTCGATAAGCACCGACAACTATGGCCACGCCCAAGAGCAGTTCGATGACAGGCAGAGCGAAAGCGAAGAACAGCGACATGTCGGCCAGTCTGTCCCAGCCTAGTGTCATCAAGTACTCGTTGACCTTATACATGGTCCCCCATGGGTCAATGGCTTTGACAAATCCCGAGAAGACAAAGATTCCTCCCACTACCAGTCTCATGAGCAGAACGATGATAGCGATTGCCCATGGCTGGCTACCCTGCTGCGGCTGCTGGTTATCGTTGTTGCTGCTCATTGTGCTTGATGAGTGCAAAGACTGCATAGTTGATGATGTCCTGGTAGTTTGAGTCGATGCCTTCGCTGACCAGTGTTTTGCCGTCATGGTCTTCAATTTCCTTGATGCGCTCGACCTTGTTGAGGATGAAGTCGGTATAACTCGACACTCTCATGTCTCGCCATGCCTCACCATAGTCGGTGTTCTTGTCAATCATCAGTGCCTTGGTCGAAGCGATGTGCTGGTCGTAAAGCTCGAGCGCCCGCTCGCGCGAGATATCAATCTTGTCGACAAAACCCAGTTCGCGCTGTATGATTGCCATGATTCCATAGTTGATGATGCCGATGTATTCGGGCCAGATGTCCTCTCCCACCCTACTCACTCGGTTGATTTCAAGTGTTCGGATGCGTTTGGCTTTGATGAAAATCTGGTCGGTGAGTGTTTCAGGCCTGAGGATGCGCCATGTGGGCCCGTAGTCCTTCATCTTGTTGACAAAGAGTTCGCGGCATTGTGCCACGACTTGGTCATATTGTTCGTTGGTCTTCTGCATGAGATAATGAATGATAAATGACTGACAAAGGTACGAAAAAAAGTTGTCATGGAGCTGAATATGCTCATTTTTTACTAAAAAGGCGGCCCCAAAAAACAACACCTACAGAACTTGAGGCATGAAGAAACAAGGGTTGCCGCTTATTGCGATAACCCTTGTCTTAAAAAAGCCACACCAAAGGATGTGATGAAACTCCGAAAAAAACAGGATTTGAGAGCATCCATACCTTTGTAATCCTCCGGTTCAACAGGTGAACACCTTTCGGTCGAGGCCCGCCATTGATATGGATACCGATCTCGGCATTTCATAATGATTTGAAGAGTATCCCAATCTACTTTGATGTGGACTGTGACGTTGAACTTAGAAATCCATTGCAAAGGTACTACTTTTTCTGTAACTGTGCAAACATTTGTCGAAAAAAACGCTCTCCTAGCGGTTAGGAGAGCGTTTTTCGAGGTCAGTACTCAGCTGACTTTTAAGCGTTTTTTGCCTTCTCGACAATGGCCTTGAAAGCCTCAGGATTGTTCATAGCCAGGTCGGCGAGCACCTTGCNNATCTCGATACCAGCCTTGTGAATCAAGCCCATCAACTTAGAGTAAGAAAGGTCCTCCATGCGTGCAGCAGCGTTGATGCGCTGAATCCACAGCGAACGGAAGTTGCGTTTTTTCTTCTTACGGTCGGCATAAGCGTAGGTGAGACCCTTCTCCCAAGTGTTCTTGGCAACGGTCCAGACGTTCTTGCGAGCGCCAAAGTAACCTCTTGTAAGTTTTAAGATTTTCTTGCGTTTAGCTCTAGAAGCTACGTGATTAACTGATCTTGGCATTTTTTAAACTGTTGTGACTGCCAGCGGCACTGTCCCACTCGGGGTTGATGCGCTTTGAGCTGGTCAATCGGTTAATAGAAAAATGATAAAAATCTCTTTAAGATTAAAAGTGAGAGCCTGCTCAAGCCTGTGTTACTTGACGAGGAGCTGGCGCACCGACTTCAGGTTGTCGACGTCGACAATGCTGACGCGGGTGAGGTTTCTCTTCTGCTTCTTGGTCTTCTTGGTCAAGATGTGACTCTTGTAAGCATGTTTTCTTTTAATCTTCCCTGTTCCGGTAAAGGTGAACCTTTTTTTGGCACCGGAATTAGTTTTAATTTTTGGCATTTTGTTTGTTATTAAAAAAGATAGTTATTAATTACCGGGGACCAGGCACTTACCAAGCCTGATGCCCCTTTTCCTTCGGTTTAAATATCAGATAGCTCAGCGAATTAGCTCTCTGATTTTACTCATCACTTGCCGGAGCCTGTTCAGCCTTTGTTCCCACAGCTTGCTCTGTGTTCCCGTCGCCAGCAGGAGCGTCTTTCTTCTTGGCAGGAGCCTTCTTGGGCGATAGCATGATGGTCATGCGCTTGCCTTCAAGCACAGGCATCTGTTCCACCTTGCCATACTCCTCAAGGTCGTTGGCAAAACGCAGTAGCAACACTTCGCCCTGCTCTTTGAACAAGATTGAGCGCCCCTTGAAGAAGACGTAGCTCTTAACCTTGCATCCCTCCTGGAGGAATCCGATGGCGTGCTTGAGCTTGAAGTTGTAGTCGTGCTCATCGGTTTGTGGTCCGAAACGTATTTCCTTGACCACGACCTTGGTCGACTTGGCCTTCTGCTCCTTGAGACGTTTGCGCTGCTGGTACTGGAACTTCTGGTAGTCCATGATTTTGCACACCGGCGGTTGTGCCATGGGCGCAATTTCAATCAGGTCCATTCCCTGTTCCTCTGCAATCTTGAGTGCTCGCTGAGTTGGGTAAATACCCTCCTCCACGTTGTCGCCTACAAGCCTCACCTCACGAGCACGAATCTGCTCGTTGATGGCATGGCTGTCCTTGTCATTGTTTTTGCCGCCACGTCGGCGGTCATTGTTGCGACGGCCAGCATTTCCGCCCGCAGGGGCCGAAGGACGCTTGGGTCCCGTCCAGAATGGTTTTTTCTCCATCAAGTAATTTTAAGTATGAATATTGGCCATAAGCAGCTGATAATCAAGTTCTGACATCATCAAAACTTGGTCATCTCAGCCACTTCAGCGTTAATATCGGCTGCAAAGGTAATAATTTTTTTCGAACCTTGGTCACCTTCGCCTTGTTTTCTTACAGAAACTTCTTCGGCAGCAGCTTCTTTCTCACCCACGATCAACAGATAGGGGATGCGCTTGAGCTCGTTGTCGCGTATCTTCTTGCCAATCTTCTCGTTGCGGTCGTCGACGATGGCCCGCACATTGTTCTCGTCGAGCACCTGGCAAACGTGATGAGCATAGTCGTTATACTTCTCGCTGATGGGAAGCACAACACACTGGTCTGGCACAAGCCACAGGGGCAGCTTGCCTGCAGTGTGCTCGAGCAGCACAGCCACAAATCGCTCGAGCGAGCCGAATGGTGCGCGGTGAATCATGACGGGACGGTGCTTGAGATTGTCGGCACCCGTATACTCGAGTCCGAAACGCTCGGGCAGGTTGTAGTCGACTTGGATGGTGCCCAACTGCCATCGACGTCCCAGAGCATCCTTGACCATGAAGTCGAGCTTGGGTCCGTAGAATGCGGCCTCGCCGGTTTCTTGGCGCGCCTTGAGCCCCTTCTCCTCGCAAGCCTCGATGATGGCACGCTCGGCCTTCTCCCAGTTCTCGTCACTGCCGACATACTTGCTGGGATTGTTGGGGTCACGAAGCGAAATCTGTGCCTCATACTCGAAGCCGAAGATGCGGAATATGAACGAGATGATCTCCATCACGCCCAGGAACTCCTGCTTGAGTTGGTCGGGTGTACAGAACAGATGGGCATCATCCTGTGTGAAGCTGCGCACGCGGGTCAGTCCGTGCAACTCTCCGCTCTGCTCATAACGATAGACCGTACCGAACTCAGCCAAACGCAACGGCAGGTCGCGATAGCTGCGCGGAGCAGTCTTGTAGATTTCGCAGTGATGGGGGCAGTTCATGGGTTTGAGCAGATACTCCTCGTCCTCCTCGGGCGTGTGAATGGGCTGGAACGAGTCCTTGCCATACTTAGCGTAGTGTCCACTGGTGACATAGAGCATCTTATTGCCGATGTGCGGTGTAATCACCTGCTGATAGCCATACTTCTTCTGGATCTTGGCCAGGAAGTCCTGCAGGCGGTTGCGCAGTGCGGCGCCCTTGGGCAGCCACAGGGGCAGGCCGGCACCGACATTGGGCGAGAAAGCAAACAGTTCCATCTCCTTGCCAATCTTGCGGTGGTCGCGCTTCTTGGCCTCCTCGAGCAGCACGAGGTACTCGTCAAGCATCGACTTCTTGGGGAAGGAGATGCCATAGACGCGAACCAACTGTGGCCGCTTCTCGTCGCCACGCCAGTAGGCTCCGGCCAGCGACAATATTTTCACCGCCTTGATGGGTGCCACATTAGGAATGTGCGGACCACGGCAAAGGTCGGTAAAGTTACCTTGGGTATATGTTGAGATGTTGCCATCCTCGAGTTCGCTGATGAGCTCGCACTTGAGGGTCTGTCCTCCGTCGCCGAAGAACTTGAGCGCATCGGCCTTGCTGATGCTATGACGCTCAACGGCCTCTTTGCGTGCCACCAGCTCTTGCATCTTTTTCTCAATCTTGGGGAAGTCGGCGCTTGTGATGGTGTTCTCGCCCGGATCGATGTCATAATAGAACCCGTTTTCGATAGCCGGACCAATGCCGAACTGGATGCCCTTGTAGAGCTCTTGTAATGCCTCGGCCAGGAGGTGTGCCGATGTGTGCCAGAAGGCGTGTTTGCCCTCGGGATCCTCCCACTTGAAGAACTTGATGTCGCCATCGTGGTCAATGGGGCGTGCGATGTCCCATTCCTCATCGTTCAACGAAGCAGCCAGGATGTTACGAGCCAGCCCGGCGCTAATGCTCTCGGCAATCTGCAGGGGCGTGGTGCCTACCTCAAATTGCTTGACGTTTCCATCTGGAAATTTAATGTTAATCATTGCTATAATATCATAATGTTAAGGCCGTGCCCTACGGACGGCACGACACTGTTTTTAAAATATCGTGCAAAGGTAATACAAAAAATTGAGAATTGTGAATGTAGAATGAAGAATTATTTGCGATACTATCGTTTTTTGTGATTTTACGGCAAAAAACAGGCCCCGGCTGCACCGAGGCCTGCACAACAAGTTGTTGCAGTTGTCACATCTGCGAGATAGACTTAATCTCGTCAATGGTGAGGTGACCAATGATGTTGATGAGGCTGACCTCGTTTTTCTCGATGCTCAGCACGACATACTCGTAGTTGTTGCCACCGAGGGAGTGCTGCAAGATATAGACTTGCTCGCTCCCTTCCTGGGTGCTCATGAGTTCGTCATATCCTTTCTTGCCCACATACTGCATGGCATCTTTCTTGACTTTTGGCACTAAGGACTTGTTTTCGCAGGAGAGAATGCGTATGCGTTCGAGTTTTCCTGCCAAGTCTTTGATTTTCTTATTTCCCTTGGCCTTGCTTGACATGAGTCCGAGCATCGACTTGGAAATATTGACCACACTGATGCCCTCTTGCCCAGCATACTTCTTGAAGATGGCTTCTTGTGCACTTGCTGTAGCCATGATGAGCATGGTGAGAGCGATGATTATATATCTTTTCATAATGTAAGAATTAAGATTTAGAGTTGAGAATATCAGACATTTGCTCAAGGGCATCAACACCCTCGCTGCCCTTGTTCAGGTGGTTGGCCATTTGGGTGAGCACCAGTTCGGTCTCGTTGTATGCAGCCTGCGGGTCGGTATAAGTGTCCTTGTTGAGGATTTCCTGAATCTGACGCTGATTGTGAACATAGAGTCCGACCGAGAGCAGAATGGCCACTGTTGCCGCGATGCCTGCCATGCGCCGCCACAAGTGGTGGTGTTTTGCCTGCTCGACCTCATCTAGCGCATCAATGCGGGCTTCCAGCCGTTGCTCCAGCCCATCGGGCACCTCAACAACGTCGTCTAGGGCAGCGAAATACTCGTTCCACTCGTCCGGCAGAACTCTAGCTGCAGCCAGCCGGCGCAGCTCACGCTCCTGTGCTTCGGTAGTTGTCCCCTCGTCATAGTTTTTCAGCAGGGTGTTAATCTCTTGAGTTGTCATTGTTCGTCCAATTTAAGAATTGTTCTTTCAATTTCAGCCGAGCACGGCTCAGCAATGTTCTCACACTGCCCTCAGGCATCTGCATGTCGGCGGCAATGGCTGAAAAGGGCTCGTCGCGCAGATCACGACGGGTGATGATGTCACGTTGCCGGTCGGGAAGCGTGTCGATGATGCGGTGCAAGGCTTCGGCCGCCTCGGTTCGCTCGATGTCGCGCTGCACATCGTCGGTGGCTGGCAGTTGCAGGTTGTCAGGAGGACCAACATCCACATCTCGCGCGCTGGCCATGCGCCGGCAATCGTAGTAGAGATTCCTGAGCGACCTCACGCAGTAGGCTTCGTCATTGTCAATCGATGACAAGTCGTTGCGTTTGCGCCACAGCCGGCAGTATGTTTCCTGCACGAGGTCCTCGGCATCCTGCACATTGTGGGTTAATGACCATGCCACGCGATAGAGTTTGCGATTGAGCGGCAAAAAACGCCGTTTGAACTCACAAGTGTCCATCAATTCAGGTGAATCAAGTCGTTGAGATTGAAGTTCTCGTCCATTTTGATGTCGCAGCCCACCTTCACCACTTGCCAATCGTGGTCGTCCTCGTCGGCAGTGACCACAAGTATCATGGTGCACTTGTCGCCCTCGACCTGCATCCACACGCGGGTAAATTCGCCCTTCTCGTTGGTGCTGACCATCTCATCAAGGCCGTCGACCGTGAGTGCAGCCAGACGCTCCTTGAATGCATTGATTGTATCACTCGCTTCGGGAAGTTTACCGTCCAGAATTTGTATGGTTCTGGTCCCTTGCAGTATCTTCATTGCCGTATCGTTCGGCACAGCCGCTTGCGCCATCTGCTGTTGCACGATCGCCTTGAGCATATCGGGGGTAAGCTCGACGCACTCAACTGTTGTGTCGCTCTTCATCGTTGCGATGAACTCATCGACAGTCTCGGCCATTGTCCACATGCAGGCAGTGAGCGCCAGCGCTATAGTCAATAAAAACTTCTTCATTGTTTTTGTTGGTTTATCGGGTTCCACATTCAGTTAAAAAGCGCTTTCAACTGTATAGACGTAGTGAATGAAGATTTTGCAACAGCGAGACGGATTTTTTTGCGAGAAAAAGGCCTCGGCATAACCGAGGCCCACATGATAGGTTTGTTATTTGGTCATGCGCTTGAGGACGTTGTAGCTGGGCAGGATGCCCAGTTCGCCGGCTTTGCTGAGGTCGGCCACGCCCAGTGGCTTGTTGCCCAGGCGCAAGTACATCAAGCCCCGGTTGTAGTAAGCCTCGCCCAGGTCGGGCTTGACCTCGAGGGCACTGGTAAACGAGCTGATGGCACTCGTGTAGTCGCCCATGAGCATATAGGCGTTGCCCTTGTCAAAGTGTGCATAGACATTCTTGGGCGAGCGCTTGAGCACTTGGTCAAGGTCGGCGACCATCTGCTGCAGCGCTTCGGCGTCCTCGCGCTGGTGCAGCATGGCCTGCGCCTTGACATCGGTGGTGGCGACAGCATCGACCTCTGCCCCACTCTGTGCCATGCGGTATCGCATATAGCGCGCGTTGGCACGCAGGAAGTAGGCCAGCGTGAACTCGGGGCTGGCGGCAATGGCACGGTCAGCATCGGCGATGGCAGCCTCGGGATTGCGCACCATCAGGTAGTCCATCGCACGGGCAAAGTAGTCGACGGCACGAGGTTTTGCACCCGACAGAAGGCTATTGTAGTACTCAATGCTGGCAAAGTGCCGGTTGATCTCCTGCTCGGCCAGTCGCTGGTCGCCGCTGACCAGCGACAGCGTGGCAGACAGCAGCCGGCTGTCGTTGACCTCATCAATCTCGCGCATGTAGTAGGTGTTGCCGTTGAGTTTGTTGTCACGCACATAGTAGGTGAGCAGCACCATGGGCTCAGGCTCGACCTCGACGTTGCTGTTCTGTATGCGGCCTCGCTGCTTGTTGTCATACTCAGGCTTGATGGGATTCTCGGGGGCGACGGTGAGCAGCTGGTCAAATCGGGCCATGATCTCGTCTTGCGTCTCGGGTTCGTCTACAAATCCCATCTCTGCTCGCTCCTTGGCCCGCTTCACGGCAGCTTCGGCCTCGACCTCGGCGGGGTTGAAATCGCTCACACGGGTCTTCTTGCTCTTGAAGATGGCAAGGGCACGGTCGTAGTCAGCCTTCTCGCCCTTGAGGTCGCCCAGTTGACGCTTGGCACCGCCGCGCGCCATATAGCCAGCCTCAAACTTGGGATATTTCTCCAGCACACGGTCCATGTCGCCGATGGCTTTGCGGTACTGGCCTGTGCGCATATAGAGCATGGCGCGGTTGTAGAGCGCCATGAAGTTCTGCGGGTCGCTCTTGAGCACGCGGCTGAAGTTGTCGATAGCCTTGTTGTTCTCGCCGACCTCGGCCTGTAGCAGCGCGCGATTGAAGTGCGCCTCCATGTTGTTTGGGTCGAGGCTCACGGCGTAGTCATAGTCGGCCATGGCTCCGAAGTAGTCATCAAGGTGATACTTCATGTAGGCGCGGTTGACAAAGTAGCCGGCATAGTTAGGCTCGAGCTTGATGGCCTCGTTCATGTCGGCTAGTGCAGCCTCATAGTCGTGCTGGCTGCGCATCTCGATTTCGGCGCGCATAACGTAAGCGCTGGCGTTGTTCTTTGACAGCTCGATGCTTCGTGCCAGATTGAGCAGCGCGGCGGTCGAGTCCTTGCGGGCCAGGTTGAGGTGAGCCAGTCCCAGATAGGCACGGTCGTTCTTTGGGTCTAGCCTGATGAGCCGGTCGTAGCTGGCCTGTGCCTCGTCGTACAGTTTCAGCTCATCCTGGCACACGGCGCGATTCATGAGAAACACCTTCTCCTCGGGCATGAGCTCCAATCCCTTGTCATAGTCGGCAATAGCGCCCTTGAAGTCGCGCAGGTTCTGCCGGGCCACACCGCGCACCTGATAAGCGTCGACGATGAAGGGGTTGCGTTCGATGGCTAGCGACGCGTCGGCCTCGGCCCCCTGGTAGTCCTCAAGGTTGATTTTGGCCACAGCTCGGTAGAAGTATGGCTCGGCCAGGAACGGTTTGACCTTGATGACCTGGTTGAAATACTGAATCGAGAGGATGTAGTCCTCAAAGTAGAGCGAGTTGCGGCCGATGCGCATCACCTGGTCGGTGTTGATCTGGGCCTGCACGGCCATCGCCACCAGCAGCAACAGTATGTATGTGGTTATTCGCTTCATTGTTCAAGACATAAGAACATAAGAACACTAACCTCCAGTCCATGCTTTACTTTTAGAAACAGCCAGAAGGACATAAGGGGGTGTTGGTTGCTTTTTAAACTGCAAAAGTAATGGAAATATTTCAAATTGGGGGCAGAAATGTTGCATGTTTGGGGCAGAATGTTTAACTTTGCCGTCGGAAATGGCTTGGAGCCACTTCCACCGACATCGTTGCCCCAAAGCGTTATGCTTGTTCTTGTAGTCTGAGAACCTGAGAAATTCATTTGACTATACTCAAGAGGAAAGCATGCGGCTGACCGCGCTATACAGTGCGGGCTGCATCAATACCCCTTTTTGAGTATTACGGTTTTCTCAGGACCATCAGACTACGAAGTGTGGCATAGCAGTCCGCGCTTTTTTTGTGCTTGTGCCCAAAATCGTCGCATGTCGGAGCTAACTTTGCCGACGTGAACAGAACATCAATTATTAACACTCACTTAAAAATCAAATCACTATGAGCAAAGTTTTCAGAATCACGCCCAAGCGCGCCAGACGCGTCAATGGGCAAGTCATCACTCCCGAGATGGTCATCACCGTCACCACCCGTCAGCACTGTCTGAACCCATTCTACAATGGCGCGGTAGAGGTCCGCGAGAAGTATCTGCATGAGTACAATGTCGACATCAAGAAAGCCTGCCTGAGTGTGGGAGACTTTACCTATGAGGTGCTAGACTGAAGTAGTTTCAAATCCCGACACGTCATGAGCAAGAACTATTTCAACTGGTTGTTTTTCATACTGTTTGCAGTACTGATTGGTTTTCTGCTTACTTTCCTCTATTGGCCTTATCCTGACAAGGATTTGGGTCCAAACATGATCACAGCATTTCTCGGTGTGTTTATGTCTGGTGTCGTCACGCTTGTGCTACTGCGCGGTCAGACCAAGGCAGAAGAGAGCAAAGACCGCAATAGCCAGGTGTTCAAAGAGAAGCTGAGAATCTACCAGGACTTCCTTGAAACATTGAATGTTGTGCTCGAAGATGGCGTTGTCACCCCAGAAGAAGCCTTGAAACTAAAGTTTAAGATTTCGCTGATGGCCCTGCACACCGACGGCCAGCGCATCAACGAGATAAGCAAAAGCATCAAGGAGATATTCCTAGCCGTTAATGATCGACCTGGAAAATTGGAGATAGAAACGGTTCAATTAAAAGAATTGTTTCATATTGTCAATCAGTTCGGTCAAGAAATCTATGGTGAAAGCAAGGGTAACCTAGGTGAAGCCCTAGAGAACTTCAAAGTAATTGATGATTCATACAGGACAGACACTAGACCCATGATGCTCACCAATGAATCGGTTGGTTCGCGTGATGAACTGATTGAACTTGTTCAAAAATCGGGTTGGATAGTAACCGATGATAATGATCATCCCATCATCATCGAGAAGCCAAACATCCGCATCAAACTTGAGCGTGACGATAGGTGGTATTTCAGCATCGCACTTTCCGAGCCGACCTACGATAGTCGCAACAGACGTGAAATATACAAGGCATTGCGCAGAAAATTCGGAGGCGCGTATAACAGCAATGCGCCATGGGGATGGTATGTCTACCTCAACGACGAATATGCTGCAATGAATCAGGCTCAATTTGACGACTCCTTGACCAATAATGCCGATTTCAGACAGTATCTCTTTGGTAACTTGATGAAGTTTGTTGGATACATGGACAAGATAAATGTACTGGTATGCCTTATCTTGCCTAAGTTGAAGAAAACCTCGGACAAATGGGATACAAATCTTTATCTTTACGAGGACTTGTTTTGTGTGGCCATTGACTTTGGTGAGGACGATGGGCATCCATTTATCGACGTTGGCATTGACGATGGCATGTATTACACCAAGATGAGTTTACGTAACAGAGGCGAGGAAGAATTTCGTAACTATCTAAAGAGCATCGGCCTAGGAACTGAAGCAAGTATTGTCAAGGACGACAAATATCTTGATATTTCTGCTGAAATCAATGACACTATCGACTGCGCCAACGACCTCATTGCACGCATCGAGCAGGCCGACAGTTGATTAGACAAAAGGACTAGCTAGTGTTTTATGACAAACTCATTTATTCACTTTTAACGATTCATCTATATGGAAAAATTTAACATTCGACCTTGGGTCGGGAAAGACTTTGCTGGTGGTGGGGTCTTCAAGAAAAAGGTGCTTATTCTCGGCGAGAGTCATTACTGTTTTGATGTGCAAGATGGCAAGTGCCCCGGCTGTAGTGCGACAAACATGAAAGCAGAGTGCCACAGCCAGACTGAAGATGTCATTGAAGAATTTATCAGTGACTACCGAGGAGATTCTTACCAACAGACCTTCTTGGCCTTTGAACGTGCTTTGGCTGGTCGAGAAATCGGCGAAGACGAGCGCCAGCAACTGTGGAACAGCGTGGTTTTCTACAACTACTTCCAGCTTGACACCACCGGTGCACGTCAAGCACCCAACATGGAGGCACAAGAGATGAGCGAGGCTTCCTTCCGCCAGCTACTGGAGGAGTTGATGCCCGACGCCATCATCGTGTGGGGTGTTCGTCTCTATGACTTGTTGCCTGGCTGGGATGGCAAGGAGACAACCCTGGTCGTCGGTGAAGAGTCAACGCGCGTTTGGCATTACACCATCAACGGCAAGGATATTCCCGCCATGTGTGTCTACCACCCTAGCAGCCCTATGGGTAAGTCCTGGCCCTACTGGCACCAGTTCTGTAAAGCCTTTGTGGGCGAACCCGAGTTTGCGAACAAGTAAGCGTTCTTTAACCATCTTCCACCACTGCTTCATTTTAGTGGTGGAAGATGATCTTATCAATGAATGAGCACGTTACAACTCCGAATGAACACTATCCTATCAAGTTTATTCTTTTAAAAAATACATTTTTAACACTATGAAACATTTTCAGACAACTATTAGAATACTCATTTCGATAATTTGGGTGTCAGTTTTGCTGCAATCATGCGGCCATTTAGGCAAAAAAGATTTGGTAGAGTTTTGGAAACCTGCAATTGCACCAGACGTTGAAAGTTTACAGATTGACATCGTTAAATCAAGATTCGATTTAATGGTTAGCGAACCAAATGAATATCAAACTGCTTATCTAGAATTGGCAACAGAGATTTTTAAACAAATGCGTTTTGGGCAACACACCAGTGAGAGTGATGAAGAACTAGAGAATTACATCAAAGAACAAATAGACTCCCATATAGAGGAAAAGTGTGATGCCGATATTGTCGCCAATTACCATTCCCACCCACAATTATATGTCGAGAATGTGTGTAAACTGATTGAACCAATAGAGGAACTATGGGATATATCTCGCGGACGTGTCACTGCTATACGACAAAAAAAGATTAAAGTACATGACCTTGATGCTTGGCTCGTACTTTATCAAATTGACCATGCAAAGGGTGCAGATTCTTATACATACAAAATTTGCAGCATACTCGATCTCGGTGAGCATGATGGCTACGAAGAAAGTGAATTTACAGTTGGTGAAACCTATTATCGCCACTCAGATGCCATAAAGGATTGGGCAAAGTTGGAGTGGGCATGTAAAAATGGTATAATTGATCTCGTTGAATTATTAAAATCTTAAGAACAATTCTTGACATATCGAAACGAACAGTAAGCAGAGCTTTTTAACTAACTTCGTATGGTTCACAATCATATTACCCTCATACCAAGATGCTGGAGAGCACGGTAAAGTTGACTTGAGAAGAGACACCTTGTGTTGATGCTCGCAACGTTGATCCAGCCAAAACACAGATATATCTGAACCACCTGAAGGTTGTAAGGCTCCTTAAAAAACGAAACACGATGGAAAGATTCCCATACAACACAATACTGCTCTGTCTATTTGCAGCTGTGCTGATTGTTTTGGCATATCAAGAATTTCATAAATTTATGCCTTACAAGAAACAGGAACTAACCTACGACGAGTCACTGACAGATGATTCACAGAATGATCTGCTTTATGCAAGGGCTTTGGAGTATGCTCAGACGTTGCAAGGTAGGCAAACATTCATCATTAATGATGACAACATTGTGAAAGTTTTTTCACTGACCGACGGCTATTTATCGATACACTGCAGGGATTTTTTGACTTCTCAAGATAGGGAACTAATCCCACCTGATATAATAGACGGTCACCCAATCCAAGCAACCCACTGGACACAAGCAACAGTAGACGGGCAGCGCTTATTCTTAATAACCTCAGACGGCTCACCTAATGAACGTGAGCTACGGAATGTTATCTATCTTGATGCAAGAGACAACAGTTTTCATTACGTCGCCCACAAAGGTGGATGGTGGTTCTATTCTGAAAACAATAAAAAGTATTTAAGAAATTACGACGATGAGACAAATGCCATTTTATCGTCAATACCTGTCGGCAAAGTGTACTCTGCCGACAGAACAAAGAAGACAGATAGCTACTCTGGTAAAAACGATTCCCAACTCGATGATGATATGAGGAATGCCACCAATAACCAAGAGCAGATATCCAATCCAAAAGTCCAGACAAAACCACAAAACGATGAATTATCAACAATAGAAGACTCTAAAATATACAGTCTGTCAGAGTTATCCTTAAACGAAAACCCTCAATTCCCATCAGAAGGTAATGCAGGTTTCAAACACTTCAAACTGGCGGTTATTGACCATGTGAGAAAACAGATTGGAAGTGATGGAGATAAAAAAATCTATGTTGAGTTTTGTGTGAATGCCCAAGGTGAAACCTATCGGATTGACACTTCGCTTATCCATGACCAAGAATTGAGACAAAAAGTACACAAAATTTTCAAATCGCTACACTTCATTCCAGCTAAACGTAATGGTAAACCCATCAATGTTAGCATGAACATTAGTATGTAGAACCTATCTAAACAACTATTATATATGATAATCAATAAGTTAAAAACTTACACCATAATCTTGTTCTCAATATTCTTTGTCTCTTGTCAAAGTCCTAAGAAATGGGAGAAGGCTGATGAACTGACTTGGGAAGAAACTCCTGGAACTAAAAATGAAAGTCTTGCTTCAGTTCAAGAAACAGACGAAAGCAGTGCTTTAACAACTCCCAAGGATGAGGAAACTATCACCAAAGCCGAGGAGGGGGATCCGCCGGCTGAGCTTGACCTGCCCGCCTATTTGGTTTTGGAGAGCCAGTGGACGATGCATGGGACAATCGGCTCCTATCGTGTCAATGGCACTGTGACGTTCACCCAGGACGGGTTACATGG
>DEKO01000199.1:0-6179 GCA_002353885.1 Porphyromonadaceae bacterium UBA2720 | reverse complement strand
TTGTGTGGCACTTTGAGTGAATGCTGTGGCCGATGCGTGGCTCGGCATAGCCGACCGAGGGGGAACAACGTGACAGCAAGTTTCTGGGTTGCTGGTTTGTTTTCTGGTTGTTTGACTTTCTGTGACCTGGTCGAGGATATCAACTGAAAGTGGTCGCTCGTGTACATATAAACGTGCACGAGCGACCACTTTCGTTGACAGTTGCTCTTTGGGTTGGGACATCGCCCTACCCTCTCTCAACTCTGGTGTAAATCTGTTCGGCCTGCTTGATAGAAGACCTGGCCAATGCGGCTAATGTGGTCTCCGATGGGGGTATCTTTGACCTTGTGGTAATCAATCAGGTCGACTGAATATAGCAGTTCCAAGTCATCAATGTCGGTGAGCATGGCCAACAACTGCTCAGCAGTTACCCCCTGACCAACGGCACAGAGGTCGATATCTGATCCTTCACGAAAATTGCCTTTGGCCCGAGAGCCAAAGATCAGAATCTTCTCGATGTTCTCATAACGTCTGAAAACCGCGCGAAATTCTTCAATCACCCTGTCACTTAGCCCAAACTTCATTTCTTATTGATGCAGGAAACACTTCAGTTCCTCGTCCAGCCGCTTAAGCAATGCGGCAAACTCATGATAAATCATGGCCACGACTTCGTCTGCGTCTTCCTCGTTATAGGTGTGAGACATCATGTTGCGTGCTTTCATCATCCTGCGCCATGCATCATGATTAGTAATCAGTCCATCCTCAAAAGCCATCTTGAGCGTGCCATTGGGTCCGGTCATAAATTCATAGCCTTTGAATAACAGCAGGTCTTGCAGAACCTTCCAAGCCAGCTCGACAGTATATTCAAAACGCTGAATGAGGCCTTCTTTTTCAAGAACAGACAAACTGGCCATCGCGCGAGAGTCGGTCACCTCGGTCAATCTGGCACATGCCTTATGGTAATTGTCATATCGTTGTTCCCAACGGATATCGTTTTGCTCATCCATATCCATGCCTTCAAAAGTTTGATGCAAAATTACGAAAAAACTTTGAAATCACCAAAACTTCAGTCATTATTATGATGATTTTGCGGTGCTTATGCCCAAAATCGTCGCAGGTCGGAGCTAACTTTGCCGGCAAGAATTAACCAACCAACAGCTTAAGATGACAACAAACAAGACCAAAAAAGGGATTTTCCACCGATTGGTGGACAGTATCGCCAAAGGCGACGAGGAGAAAGAGATGTATGTGTGGGACATCTGCTACCGCTATGAACTGTGGCTCGCACTGGTTTTTGTGGCGCTGGTAGCCTTTGCGCAATATAAGCTTGCGCCTAATAGTATACGACTGATTCTGCTGCCGCTGATGGCTGCCGGGCTGACCGTTCTGCCCCTCTATGAGCAGAATGGCGACAAGGGATTCAGCAAGAGAGAGGACATCGGTCAGCTGCGCCTTGCCTTGTCGGGTGTTATTGGATGGTTGTCGCTGGCTTTGCTCGTAGCGGTCCCCATCATGATGCTCATCGACTCCTTCACTGACGAACAACTGCTTGCCTCAGTGCTGTGCATTGTGGTCATCGTGGCGGTTTATTTCATCGCTAGCGACTATGTCAAGTGGCGTTTTGACTGGGCCGTGAAGCACTACGACTGCTTGTTCTCGCGCCACTACCGGTGGTGGACTTCCGGTCTCGACTATGATGTGCAAAGGTTAAACATGAAATACAAATTCATGCGCAGCTACAAGACCAACACTGCGGTCTTGCTCATCGCTGGAACGATGTGTGTATTGATTCTGGTATTATCGTCACCTTTTTTGCAGCACGGCTATTCGAAAGATGCGAGACAAAACAGCTCTGTTTCCTACACCGAACAAACTGAGACCTCGAGCAAAAGTGATGTAGATGAAGCAAACCAGCCCAGATCGTTTACGGTTATTAAAGGCCAAAGCACAGATGACATTGCAGACAATAACAATGCAGATGCGGTTGACGGGAGAAACAACGAGGAGGGGGATCCGCCGGGTGAGCTGGACCTGCCTGCCTATATGGTTTTGGAGAGCCAGTGGACGATGCATGGGACAATCGGTTCCTATCGTGTCAATGGCACTGTGACATTCACCCAGGACGGGTTACATGGGCAATATGGCTATGACGGCAAGAAGACGGGCATCACCTTGCGCGGCGGTCCGGTCGATGAAAATGATGGGCATTTGTTTGCCCAAGAGTTCAACTACAAAGGTGAGCAGTGCGGCGAGTATCACGGCATTTTCACTTATCCAAAGACGTGCAAGGGTGTGTTCACAAACTATAAAGGCGAGACGTTCGACTTTGTGTGGCACTTTGAGTGAATGATAATTGGCCGAGCCGTTGGCTCGGCATAGCCGACCGAGGGGGAACAACGTGATAGCATGTCTCTGGGCTGCTGGTTTGTTGGTTGTTTGACTTACAGTATATGCTGAAAGTGGTCGCTCGTGTACCCAAAAATGTGCACGAGCGACCAGTTTCGTTGTTTGTTGCCCTTTTGCTTGGGACATAACAGCCTCCACAGCCATAATATCGCTGATGTGAGCGCTGTGATTAACTTCATGCTGGGAAAGAAAAATAATAATTGGCCGAGCTGTGGGACGGCATAGTCGACCGAGGGGAATCAGTGACGGAGGCAGAGTGCGGAGATGGAGCTGGAAGGCTTGCTGGGATGTTTTTTTGCCTCTTTTTTTGAAAAAAATGAGCTTTTGCGCAACATGCGCCCTTGTGATTCCCATGTTTGTACTAACTTTGCAGCAGAAACTAAAACGTGAAGATGATGGAAGCATATACACCGACAAATGCGCAGAAATATCTGTGGCTGGCCGACACGATCCAGCGTGGGGGCCGCATGACGTTTGACGAAATCAACGAGCGCTGGCTCAGCAACCAGACGCTGAGCGGCGGCAATGAGATTTTGAAACGGACATTCCACAAGTGGATCAAGCAGGTCAAGAAGATGCTGGGCGTGGAGATTGAATGCGAGCGCCGCGGCGGCTACCACTACTTTATCAAGGATGAGGGCGAGCTGGAAAACGGCGGCATGGCCCGGTGGCTGCTTGAGTCGGTCTCGGTGCAGTCGGTCCTGCTCGAGAGTCTGCCGCTGCGCAGCCGCATCTTGCTGGAAACCGTACCCTCGGGCGAGAGCCACCTGACCACCGTGCTTGGGGCGATGCGACACAACCATCCGCTGACTATCGCCTTCCAGTCGTTCTGGCATGAGCACCCTTACACGTTCGTGATTCACCCCTACGCCCTGAAAATGTTCAAGCAACGGTGGTATCTGTTGGGCTACAGTCCTGACTACGACATGGTGCGCATCTACGGTCTGGACCGCATCCTGGAAGTAGCGCCGCATGCCGATGAGCAATTCAAGCTGCCCAGCGACTTCGACGCGGCCACGTTCTTTCGCGACTACTATGGCGTGTGCCTGTCGGACTGCAAAGCCCAGCTGGTGCGTCTGCGGGTGAGTGCCGATCAGGCTCCCTATCTGCGCACGCTGCCGTTGCACACATCGCAAAAAGAGGTTGAGACCACCGACGATTACAGCATATTCACCTATTGGCTCAGCCCAGAATTTGATTTTGTCCAGGCCTTGCTTGCCATGGGCGAAGATGTCGAGGTGCTGTCGCCTGCCGATCTGCGCCAGACCATGGCCAGGCATGCCCAGGCCCTCGCCGAACTCTACAGCAAAGTCTGATTTCCTGAGAACACACAATTTGTAGACTATGTCGCGCCGTGCCTGCGGCGCGGCTTTGTCGTCCTTAACAGTTGAGAGCCACAATAATCGTGAACTACTACCCGTTCTGTAGATGATGATTCAATATATAGCTGACATAGCCCATTACGACTCGGTGCTGAGTCGGGTGGCCAGCGTGAGGCGCAGCCTGTGGATTGGCACAGCCGACATCAAGGATCTGCACGTTGCGGCGGGTGCCACAAGCCTGCCGTTTCTGGCGTTGATCGCGCAACTCATCGGGCGCGGTGTGGAGGTGCGCCTGATTCATGCCAAGGAACCGGGCCCGAACTTCCGCGAGGACTTTGACCGCTACCCGGTGCTATACGACCGACTGGAACGTGTGTTGTGCCCGCGAGTTCACTTTAAACTGCTCGTGTTCGACAGCCGGGAGGTGTATGTGGGCAGCGCCAACCTGACTGGTGCGGGCCTGGGCATGAAAACCGCTGGCAAGCGAAACTTTGAGGCCGGCATACTGACCGACGAGCCACAAATCGTGGAGCAAGCCATGACCCAGTTTGACGAGGTGTGGATGGGCAAACACTGCCGCAAGTGCAAGCGACGCGCGTTTTGCCCCGACCCCATCGCGTGATGCCGCATGACTGCAGCCGAGAAATCGGTTGAGTTTTTTCCAAACTCGTCAAAATTTGGCCTGTTTGGAAAAAACTCAACCGGCTGAATGTGGAAGGATACAAGCTTTGTCACCTGGAATTTGCATACTGCCAGTGCGTCTGGCGCTGGTCACTGGATGCGCAGCGAGTGGATGATGGCACGCACCTCAGGGTCGTCGGCACGGGTGTTGAGCAGATGGAAGGCGATGAGCCATCCGTCCTGGTCGCGCACCAGGGTCTGGTAGTCATAGCCGTCCTCGGTGAAGGTGCAAGTCTTGTAGGTGCGTCCGACGATTGTCACGTCATCGCCCACCGTGGCATGGCTGCCAGCGACCAGCTCGGAGATGCGGCTATCCGCGTTACTTCCCTGACTCTCACACACCGAGATAATCATATAGGGTCCCTGAATGATATCCTCGTTGATGGTGCCTTTTAACAGATTGACTCCATCATAATTGGTCTGCACGATCTGCCACCCATGTGGCATCGCGGCAGTGAAGTGCTCATGTTCAATGGTGCTCTCCAGCGCGGGCAGTGAATTTGCCTCGACCGTCTCGTGGTCGATGCCGATGCCAGGTCCTCCGCAGGTGGGCTGATTGTTTCTCACCCCCTGCTGCTCACGCTGTCCACAGGCGAGCACAATGGCACCAACGGTTGCAGCGATCACCAGAATCAAAATCATTCTGTTCATACCATATAGTCATTTATTCGTTCCATGTGTCAAGGTCGGGTGCGGCCTCAGGGAGTGTCGAGGCGTGGAAGACCGGGTCGGCCATGCCGGCCCGCTTCTGGCGGCGGTAGTCATCGAGCAGCCTGAAGGCATACTTACCCAGATATGCGATGCCCACCAGGTTGCAGGCAGTGAGCAACGCCATGCACACGTCGCCCAGGCTCCAGACCAGTTCGAGGCTGGCCACGGCCCCAAAAATCACCATCACTGTGCCCGAGAGCACGCGAAAGACGGTGACAACCCATCGCTTGTCGGTGAGGAAGCGTATGTTGGCCTCGCCGTAGTAATAGTTGCCGATGATGCTGCTGAAGGCAAACAGGAAGATGGCGATGGCGACAAAGATGGTGCCCGTGCTGCCAATCTCGGAGTTGAGCGCGCTCTGTGTGAGGGCTATGCCGTTGAGCGACGGGTCGGTATAGAGACCGCTGATGAGAATGATGAAGGCCGTGCACGAGCACACAAGCAATGTGTCGGTATAGACTCCCAAGGCCTGCACCAGCCCTTGCTTGACAGGATGGGAAACATGAGCGGTGGCTGCCACATTAGGCGCCGAACCCTCACCGGCCTCGTTGCTGAACAGGCCGCGCTTGATGCCCACCATCATGGTCACCCCCAATGAGCCTCCGGCAAACTGCTCGAGTCCGAATGCGCTCTCGACAATGAGTTCGAAAATATCAGGAATCTCGTCGTAGTTCATCACCACCACTACCAGTGCTAGAATGAAGTAGCCCACTGCCATGATGGGCACCAGCACGCTGCTCACATGAGCGATGCGGCGGATGCCGCCAAATGCGATGAACGTGCCCACGGCAGCCAGGATGACCCCCACCGTCAGATTGTCGGACCCGAAGGCATGATTCATGGCGCTGCAGATGGTGTTGCTCTGGATGGAGTTGTATGACAGCCCAAACGTGAGAATCATGAGCACGGCAAAGACCACGGCCAACCAGCGGCAATGCATGCCATGTAGGATATAGTAGGCCGGTCCGCCAATGAACGACTCACCGTCACGACGCTTGTAGAGCTGCGCCAGTGTCGACTCGACAAAGGCAGTCGCGCCGCCGATGATGGCAATGAGCCACATCCAGAACACCGCGCCCG
>DEKO01000059.1:13764-13912 GCA_002353885.1 Porphyromonadaceae bacterium UBA2720 | reverse complement strand
TGTCCTGAGCTACGATAGTTAGGCCTTAGACTTTAGACGTTAGTTTTTAGTTCTTAGTTGTCTGCTGCCACCATCATGTAACGGCTTTACTACTGCAACTACCGAACTACTAAATAAAATTACCGTTTGTCGAGGCGGACGGCGCTCC
>DEKO01000059.1:8327-13706 GCA_002353885.1 Porphyromonadaceae bacterium UBA2720 | reverse complement strand
GGCTGCGGACGTGCCATGGCGCGTCTCTACCGCCACAACAATGTAACGGCTTTACTACCTTACTACCCTACTTCTTTACTACTTTTTTAGACGTTAGTTCGGCGCGGGAGCTCGGCTATCGCTCGACAAAGACATAGCGAGCGGCTTTATTGCTGATTCGCTCGAGCATTTGCTCGATTTTCTGCCCCATGGCCGGCGTGTAGCCGGGATTCTTCTTGAACAACTCGTGACCGTTGTTGATTTGATTGATGAGCTTGAGCACCTCCTTGGGGTTCTTGTAATAGATGGTGCCCGGGTCTTGGAAATTTTCCTCGCTGGGCTCCATCGAGAGCATGTTCTCCAAGATATCCTGTGCTGGGTCGGTCTTGTAGGCCTCGACCATAAGATTGTAGTACGAGTCGCATTGGCTGCGCAGGTTGCCCCAACCATCCTCCTCCGACTCAGGGTAATCAACGTCATCAATCATCCAATTGCCATTCTCCCACACCAAGTAGAGCACGTAGGGGATGTCATAGCACGGCTGATCGACATAGCGCATGTCGACCTTGGCATGTGTGTCATCGACTACCTGGACATTGCCAATCTTAACCTGTGGCTCCTTGTCGCCACACACATCCAGGACATTGGCGTTCCATTCAAAGCCCACATAGGTGTCATCCTCGCTGATGTTGAAGATGCTGTGTGCATGATTCAAGGCCTGTAGCAGCCTGGCCGATAGTATCTCGTCCTGGTGCTCATAGTCAACCTGCCGCATCTGCTCAACACGCTGGCGGATTGCCGTCTGGCTGGTGGGTGCCGGCGATGGCACACTCGCGGCAACAGGTGCCGCAGTCTTGTTCTCACTTGCATGGCAACCCATGGCGACGAGCACCATCGCTGCACAAATCATCAATCGGATAGTTTTCATATTTCTTTGATTTTTGGCAAAGGTAGTTAATTTTATTTGATTTTTGTCGAAATTGACGATTTTTTTGCGTGTATATGGCACAAAAATAGTAATTTTGGGAATTCTAACACTGACATCAAACCATTATGGCAAAAAAAGATAAACTGAAGTCGCTCAAGCAAGAGCGCCGCGAGTTTCAAGACCGCGTGATCGCTTTCTTCAACGAGGAGGAAGGCGCAGCGTTCAACTACAAGCAGGTGAGTGCCGCCGTGGGCGCCAAGAGTCCCAAGCAGCGCGCCATCATCGTCGAGATATTGGAGCAGTTGGCAGTCGACGGCTTTGTCGTCGAAGAGGCCGTGGGCCGCTACAAGGCCGCCAGCCGCTCGATGGTGGCCGAGGGCACATTCATCCGCCGCAGCAACGGCAAGAACAGCGTGGACATCGGTGCCGCCGACGGCAAGCCCATCATGGTGGCCGAGCGCAACTCGATGCACGCCCTGCATGGCGACCGCGTGCGCGTGCACATCAGCGCAGCACGCATGGGCCAGGAGCCCGAGGCCGAGGTTATTCAAATCTTAGAACGTAAAGAGCAGGTGTTCACTGGCACACTGCAAGTCAAGAAATACTTTGCCCACCTGGTGGTCGACAGCAAGTTCCTGGCCACTGACATCTTCATCCCGCTCGACAAGCTGGAGGGCGGACAGACGGGCGACAAGGTGGTGGCACGCATCATCGAGTGGCCCCAAGATGCCAACAGCCCCATCGGCGAGGTGGTCGACGTGCTGGGGCGCGCCGGCGAGAACAATGCCGAGATCCACGCCATCCTGGCCGAGTTTGGGCTGCCCTACAAGTATCCCGAGAACGTCGAGCGCGCAGCCAATCGCCTAGAGGCAGGCATCACCGATGAGGAGGTGGCCCGCCGCCGCGACATGCGCGGAGTGACCACGTTCACCATCGACCCTGCCGACGCCAAGGACTTCGACGACGCACTGTCGATCGAGAAGCTGCCCAACGGCAACTGGGAGATTGGCGTGCACATCGCCGATGTGACACACTATGTCACTCCCGGCACCGTCATCGACCGTGAGGCTCGCGAGCGTGCCACGTCGGTCTATCTGGTCGACCGCACCATCCCGATGCTGCCCGAGCGCCTGTGCAATGACATCTGCTCGCTGCGTGCCGACGAGGACAAGCTCACCCACTCGGTCATCTTCGAGATGACCCCCGAGGCCAAGGTCAAGAAATATGAGATCTGCCACACGGTCATCCGCAGCAACCGCCGATTTGACTACGACGAGGCACAGCAGATTATCGAAACCGGACAAGGTGAACTCAAAGACGAGATACTGGTGCTCAACGACCTGGCGCAGAAGCTCAGGGCACGTCGCTTCGACGAGGGCGGCTCGGTGGCCTTCAACCGCGAAGAGCTGAAGTTTGACATCGATGAGCAGGGACACCCCATCGCTGTGGTGCCCCACGTGTCGAAGGAAGCCAACAAACTCATCGAGGAGTTCATGCTGCTGGCCAACCGCACCGTCGCCGCTCACATCGGCAAGGTGCCCCCCAGCAAGAAAGCCAAGGCCTTTGTCTATCGCGTGCACGAGTCACCCGATGCAGAGAAGTTGGCCAACTTTGCCGAGGTGGCCGCCCACTTTGGCTACAAAATCAAGACCACCGGCACTGCACGCGACATCAACCGCAGCATCAACCAGATGCTCGAGAAAGCCGCAGGCCAGCCCGAGGAAGAGCTGCTCTCGATTCTGGCCATCCGCTCGATGGCCAAGGCAGTCTACTCGTCCACCAACATCGGACATTATGGCCTGGCGTTTGACTACTATACCCACTTCACCTCGCCCATCCGCCGCTATCCCGACATGATGGTGCACCGCCTGCTCGACCGCTACAGCGTCAAGGGCAGCCGCAGTGTCAACCTGGAGCAGCTGGAGGAGGAGTGCCAGCACTGCAGCAGCCAGGAGGCCCTGGCAGCACAGGCTGAACGAGCCTCGATCAAGTATAAGGCCGTCGAGTTTATGGGCGACCGCCTAGGCGAAGTCTTCGCCGGCCACATCTCTGGCGTGACCGAGTGGGGCATCTATGTCGAGGTCGACGAGACACACTGCGAGGGCATGGTTCCCATCCGTGACCTGGACGATGACTTCTATGAGTACGACGAGCGCAACTATCTGGTGCGTGGCCGCCGCAGCCGCCATGCCTATCAGCTGGGCGACCCCATCACCATCCAGGTGGCGCGTGCCAACCTCATCACCAAGCAACTCGACTTTGTCGTGGTCGACGACAAGCATCCCGCCGGCACCCACCGCATCGACCGCGAGCCCATCACCGAACAGAATGCCGGTGTGCTTGCCCGCCTGTCGCGCGACGACAAACGCCGTGCCGAGCACGAGGGCGGCAGTGCCTCGCGCCGCCAGAAGCGCGGTCACCGTGGCAACTCCACCCGCCGCGACGTGGTCGAGGGCGGCGGCAAGCGCGGCAAAGGCAGCCGCAGCAAGGGCCGCGGCGGCAACAAGCGCCGCCGCTAGGCAATGGCTAAGCTGTTCTCCTCCTAAGACTGGAGGGGCTGTGGGTGGCGCGTCACCCATGGAAATCACATCGCGAAACGCCTGCAAAAAGTGCGAAGATTGAAAACATCACGAGCTTCGCACACTTGCACTTGGCTGTTTCAAAAAACAGGGTCACCTGCAAAACTGTGCCACTCAAGTCTGATTGACACAGTTTTGCAGGTGAGTCACAATTATAGTAAGAATGGCACCTACAGGGTGAGCGAACTGATGCCTACGGCCATGGTGGCGGCGACAAATAGCCACATCAGGTAGTGGCGTTTGGGCTGGGTGCTGAGGGTGAATGAGTGTGCCAGCTGGATGGCCAGACACAGGTTGAGCAGTGGCAAGAACACCACCATGTCGCGGTAGTCGACGCACATGGCCAGCACGCTGAGCAGCGTCACAACGATGAAGAACGCGTTGTAGACCCGAAATTGAAGTCGATAGTTGAGGATGGTGGTCAAGTTCATCACCGTCAAGATGATGGACAACACAGCCACCACGGCAGTCCAGCCCACGAGCAATCGCATCTGCGACAGGTCCAGGCTGGCCCACACAGCATTGATCTGCAGCGGTTTGAAGTCGGTCAGCGGATTGACAATACCCAAGCCTATCACTATCCAGAAAGGGGTGATCAATCCCAGCAACATTGCCAGGACACCACGGAAGTCGATGGCGCGCATATAGACAAATCCGATGGCAAATGCCGGGATGAGGATGACAAACGCCCATTGCCACATGCAAGCGGCAGCCAGGATGCACATGGTCAGGTAGATGCGACCTTGCGAATGCGTGTCCTCATAGCTTGCGAACAACGCCAACACACCCAGAACCAGCAGCAGACACAGGGCTGTACCCGTGTTGAACACACTGCTGGTGACCGGCACGGCTAGCTCGAGCAAGAAGAATGCCGAGACAAAAATGCTGGTCATCGACCGGACAAAATTGAACACCTTGTTGGCCACCAACATCAGTGTGCCGATAGCCACCAAACAGGCCACATTGATCAGCGCAGATGGCAGACCGGGCTCGACCAGCACTGTGGGCATCTCAAAGAAGATGCCACTGCCGGCCTCGGCCACAGGCACCTTGCCACTGGCCATCACTGCCATGACAGCCAACAGCACACCCGCCACAATCATGAATGTGCGGCCATTGAGCAGGTCAATATATTGCTCATCTTTCTTCAATTCAAGAATTGAGACGTTAGACTTTAGTTGTTAGTTTTTTAGTTGTTAGTAGCTGCTACCGGCGTGGCTGCAATATTCATTTTTCATCATACATTATTCATTAAGCATTGCGCATTAAATCAAAGCCGATGTCGCGACGATAGTAGCTGCCGTCGAAGTGGATGCGCTGAACGCTGTGGAACGAACGCTCCAGCGCCTCGGCTTGAGTTGCGCCATAGCTGGTGACAGCCAGCACACGGCCACCATTGGTCACCAGATGGCCCTCGTCGTCCATCGCCGTGCCGGCATGGAAGACGATGCTGTCCTGAACAGTGTCGATGCCTGTGATGACCTTGCCCTTGGGATAACTGCCAGGATAGCCGCCACTCACCATCATCACCGTCACGGCATAGCGCGGATCGATAGCGACCTCCACGTCGGCCATGTGGCCCGTGGCGGCAGCCTCGAGCAAGTCGACCAAGTCGCTCTTGAGGCGCGGCATCACGCTCTCAGTCTCGGGGTCGCCCATGCGCACGTTATACTCAATGACCAGCGGGTCACCATCGACGTTAATCAACCCAAAGAAGATAAAGCCGCAATAGGGCAGATTCTCTTGCCGCAAGCCTGCAATCGTCGGCTCGATGATGCGTGTGCGCACCTTGTCCATGAACACCTCGTCGGCAAAGCTCACTGGCGATACCGACCCCATACCTCCGGTGTTGAGTCCCGTGTCGCCCTCGCCGATGCGCTTGTAGTCCTTGGC
>DEKO01000059.1:7612-8257 GCA_002353885.1 Porphyromonadaceae bacterium UBA2720 | reverse complement strand
AACACCGAGCACTCAATGCCCTTGAGAAACTGCTCAATGACCACCGTGGCACTCGATTGGCCAAACTTGCCATCGAGCATCGCACTGAGCTCACGCCTTGCCTCGTCGAGGTCGTCGATGATGAGCACACCCTTGCCGGCAGCCAGTCCGTCGGCCTTGAGCACATAGGGAGCTTGCTGGTTCGCCAGAAAACGCAGTCCCTCGTCCAGGTTGTCACGCGTCACGCTCAGGTACTGCGCCGTGGGGATGCCATGCCGCTGCATGAAGCCTTTGGCAAAGTCCTTACTGCCCTCCAACTGTGCACCTGCTGCACTTGGGCCCACCATCATGATGTGGCTCAACCGCTCATCGGCCTTGAAGTGGTCGACGATGCCTGCCACCAGGGGGTCTTCACTGCCCACTACCACCATGTCAATCTGGTGGTCGATGGCTGCCTGCCCCACAGCGTCAAAGTCCATAGGCTTGATGGGCAGCAACGTTCCATACTGTGCCATGCCGGCATTGCCCGGGGCGATATATAACTTGCCCAACCGTGGGCTTTGGCTTAACTTCCAGGCGATGGCGCACTCACGGCCACCCGACCCAAGCAGTAATATGTTCACTTCTATTAAATTAAGAATTAAGACGTTAGACTTTAGACGTTAG
>DEKO01000059.1:7144-7540 GCA_002353885.1 Porphyromonadaceae bacterium UBA2720 | reverse complement strand
TTAGGGGGGATTTAGGGGGGCTAAATGTGCACTGAATCAAGCGTTGTTATCCTCGGGGAGGTCTCGACGCTTCCAGCTCTTGCGGCGACCATGGATGATGGGCACCTCCTTGTCCTCGCCCAACGTGGGCCCCTGACCTGGGGTGTAGCGAGGTGGGCGACGCTCACCATCGTCGCGGCGCGGACGATCGTCACGGCGGAAGTGAGGCCTATCGCCGTCACGGCGAGGACGGTCACCATCGCGGCGAGGACGCGAACGGTCGTTGCTCTCACGATGCGGGCGGTGCTCCTTGCCATCCTCGCGAGCAAAGGTCTCTTTGAACTCGCGGCGCACCAGGTTGCGGCGGTCTTCGCTGCCGTGGAAATCGTCGTTGCGGATGCTCTCGCCACGCGAGCG
>DEKO01000059.1:0-7072 GCA_002353885.1 Porphyromonadaceae bacterium UBA2720 | reverse complement strand
GCACCGAAGCACGAAGCCCAATCTTGTCGTAGAACTCACGGTTGTAACCGATGATCCATGCGTGGTAACCACGGAACACATGCTTGAGCTTGCTGCCCAGCATGCCATAAAAAGCCTCGGCATCCTCGAGACGCAGACGCTGGTCATAGGGCGGATTGGTGATGAGGTAGCCATGCTCAGGAACCTCGGTGATGTCGGCCAGGTCGCGCCGCTCGAGTTCGATATATTTCATCACTCCTGCAGCCTTCGCATTGGCACGGCTGATGGCGATGGCTTTACCATCGATGTCTGAGCCATAAATCTTGTGCTCGAACTCGCGTTCCTGGCTGTCGTCGTTATAGATGGTGTCGAACAGGTCGGCATCATAGTCATCCCACTTCTGGAACGCATATTGCTGGCGGAACACGCCCGGATTGATGTTGCAGGCGATGAGTGCCGCCTCGACCAGGAATGTTCCCGAGCCGCACATCGGGTCGACCAGATCGCACTGGCCATCCCAACCGCTCAAGCGGATGATGCCTGCTGCCAGCACCTCGTTGATGGGCGCATCGGTCTGTGCCTCACGCCATCCGCGCTTGTAGAGCGGCTCGCCACTCGAGTCGAGCGACAAAGTCACCTGGTCGCCATTGATGTGCACGTCCAGGCGTATGTCGGGGTTGGTTACGCGGATGCTGGGGCGACGGCCCTCATGGTCCATAAAATAGTCGGCTATGGCGTCCTTGACGCGATAGGTGACAAAGCGGGAGTGCTTGAACTCTTCGCCGTTGGTGGTCGAGTCGATAGCAAATGTCTGGCCGACTTTCATCACCGATGTCCATTCGTAGCGCTTGACCTGCTCGTAGAGGTCATCGGCATCGGTCGAGCGGAATTTGTAAAAAGGTTTCAACACACGCAGCGCGGTGCGCAGGCAGAAGTTAGCACGATACATCAACTCCTTGTCGCCCTCAAACGACACCATGCGTACGCCTTCCAGAACATTCTCGGCACCCAGCTGGCGCAACTCGTCGGCTAGCACGCCCTCCAGCCCCTGGAAGGTCTTGGCCACCATTTCAAATTTCTCGGTCATCTCCTAGTCTTAAAGTGGTAATGGATTTCAGACTGCAAAGGTACTACTTTTTCAGCAAGAATTAAGTATCAGGAATTAAGAATTTTGCCGCAGTCCCACAAAATGACACATGTTCTGCCCAATCTGCCTTGCTCAGCCTCAGTCGCTCAGTGCCATGGCTGCCCATCAAGGCAGCGGTGGCGGGGTGGGAGGCATCGGGGGTTGTTGCGGCATGCGGGGCTGTTGCGGACATTGTGGCATGGGTTGCTGCATGGGTTGCTGCGGCAATGGCGGTGGCACAACAGGGTGGGCGCGACGGTAGAGGATGCTGCCACCCACCAGGCCAATGAGCAGCAGACCCGTGATGGTCCATCCCAGCCAAGGCCTGACCACGATAAACGCCACCCCAATGGTCAACAGTGCCAGGATTGTGCCTGCTACCCACGCCACAGCACTCAGGCCCAACTCAAACACAGGCCCGATGATGGGAATGCGGCGGAAGAAGCCCACCAGCCAGCTGAAGATGCCCTTGATGCCCCACACAATCAGCAACCACCCCAACACACGCAACGACCATCGCAGCCACTTCTGCCCCCATCGCTCCTGGTCGATGACAACCTCCGGGTCAAACTGTTTGTCGCTGAAGCGGAAGAAAGTGAACCAATAGTCGTCGCTGGCATGGAAGGGCCGCAACACGTTGCCATGTGGCTGCGCCATGACCCAAGCATGACAGGCCGGCCGAAACAAGAAGATTACGCGCACATCGCCCACAATGGGACTGTAGGGGTGGTCGCCGTAGTAGAGTGTGTCGCCCATCAGGTGACACAACACTTCACCATGACGAGTGGTGCTGTCGACTGCCGCCTGAAACCTAGCGGTCCCGGAATCGAAGGGCACACTGCCCGGAGGAGCAGCTGCAGCACTGTCGACGAGTTCATGACTCAGCTCATAGGGCCCAATGTGCGCGCCACGCGAATAGGCCGTGGTGCCCGTCACATCAGTGAGCGTAAAGTTACGATAATTTTGGCGGGCCTCGTTTTGGAACTTCTCACTGTCCACAGGCTTGTCGCACCACTCGTGCTCATAGTAGTACCTTGTGCGCACCTGCTTGTTGCCTTCGCGGTCAAAGTATTCCTCCGGGGTCTGATGCTGCACCCACTGGTGATACTCCACCTTGCGCTCAACGGCCAACAAGTAGCCACCCACACCGTATAGCGAGTCGCACACCGAGTCGCCCACCAGGGCCCAGGCATCAAAGTGGACCATCTTCCCCTCCAGGGCTGGGTCGACACGAGTGGTGTCGGTGAGCGCAGTCAGGCTCTGCTCGGCTTCGTCGTAGAGTCGCCCCACATGTGCCTGGTGATACTCGTTCCATGCCAGCAAGGCGATGCCTGCCAGCAACGACGGCAGCCCCAGGGCCTTGCTGAGGGCTGAGCTGTTGCCAGTGAATTGTAGTCGTGCCATAAGTTTTAGAGTTACATTGCGATTTGTGCGTGCAAATTTAGCAAAAAGTGCTCAATTCTCAATTTTCAATTCTTATTTCTTAATGAAAAAGCATTACCTTTGCAGTCTGAAAAAAATTATTCACTACTAAAATAGAGACAATGGAAAAAATTCAAGCTGGCAAGTTTGTACAACTGGCTTATGAGATCTTTGTCGCCGACGAGCAGGGCGACGCATCGGTGTTCAAGTTCACCCGCGAACAGCCCGACACGTTTGTCTTCGGCATGGATCCGGGCATGCTGCCCGCCTTCAGCAAGGGCATCGAAGGCCTGACCATCGGCGACAAGTTTGACTTCACGCTCGACCCCGAGGACGCTTTTGGCCCCAAGGACCCGACGATGGTGATGGAGATTCCGCGTCAGACGTTCTTTGTCGACGGCGAGTTTGACAGTGAGCGTGTCTTTGTCGGCGCTTCGCTGCCCATGCAGACGCAGGACGGCTACCGCATCAGCGGCATCGTCGAGAGCATCAACGACGAGGTGGTGGTGATGGACTTCAACCACCAGTTGGCCGGCGAACGCGTGCACTATGTGGGCGAAGTCGTCGCCGTGCGC
Organism: Porphyromonadaceae bacterium UBA2720; assembly: GCA_002353885.1. Taxonomy (GTDB): domain Bacteria; phylum Bacteroidota; class Bacteroidia; order Bacteroidales; family Muribaculaceae; genus Sodaliphilus. The sequence continues at coordinate 3,970 of DEKO01000059.1, read as the reverse complement.
GACGCCACGCCCGAGGAGCTCAACCCCGCTCCTCACGGCTGCGGTTGTGGTTGCGGTCACGACCACGGACATGACCATGGCTGCGACTGCGGCTCATGCGACTGCGGCGGCTGCAACTGATTGAGCAACAACTGATTAACACGAGAACAGAAGGGCACAGCCACCACCAATGATGGTGTGACTGATGCCCTTTTGATTTTTTGCTTGATGCCAGGACGACAAAAAAAGAGCGGGCAGCTTTGCGCTTACTCGCTCTTTTCCTCTCTCCACTGCGGTGCGTACAGGACTCGAACCAGCGACCTCCTGCGTGACAGGCAGGCATTCTAACCAACTGAACTAACGCACCAAGTTTCGTATGTTACGACAATTGAATTCTCAATTGCGGGTGCAAAGGTACAGCCGTTTTTTGAACTGACCAAATTTTTTGCCAAAAAATTTCGTTTTTTGTCAAAAAATCATCAAATCGAGACGGTGAAGCCCGTATTTCGCTCGATGCTTCCCTCCTTGGTGACTGTGACACCGAAGGCCTTGTTGCTGTTGCGGCTGACGGTCTCGGCCACCTTATTTGCCTTGGTGGCATTTGCATCCATCAGGCTCTCCTCAAAGATGCGGCTGCTAGTGGGTGTCGTAGCCGTGATCTTGGCATCAGCCTTGAGGTCATAGGTCTCGTCAGTGAGCTCATTGCCCTTGAGCGTATAGACTACCTTAAAACCAAAATCGGTCGATTTCTCCTTGCCCTTGATGGTGTAGCTCACCCTCTTGAGCCACTGCTTGGTGGTGGGATTGACAGTCTCGATGCTGACTTGGCCATTGTCGGCCACATAGACGACAGCTACTGATGCCACATCGATCAGGTCGTCAGAGAAGTCAATCTGGTAGGTGGCGCTTGCGGTCACAGTCGTCTCGGGCTCGTCGCTTCCACAGCCGCTCAGGCACAGAGCCATGCACACAAGCGCAAATAACGAAAATAAGTTCTTCTTCATGTCAGTAATGTGTTTTTAACTTTGTTCTACATTTGAGTTCTGGCGGCAAAATTAACACTTTATTTTGAAAACCAATCCTTATTTAATCACGTTATGAAACTTTTTATTAATTTTGCAGCATGAATGTCATGCGAGCATTGGCACGATGGCTGGCACAAGGACGACGCCCCTTCCTGGTTGCAGCCGGTGTGGGAGTCACCGTGCAGCTGGTCGCGCTACTATGGTTGTTGGGTGTGTACCGAACCCCATTGTGGGGCAGCTGTCATTCGATGGGCTGGCTGCACACGTTGCTGGTGTGTTCGGCCGACGCATTGTTGCTGCTGTTGCCCTCTTTGCTCATGCGCCGGCACTGGCGCTGGGTGCAATGGCCCCTGCTGGCACTACTCACCGCATGGGGTGTGGCACAGCTGATGTATTTCCCCACTTACTCCGACTTGATGCCCCTGTCGTCGTTCGTGTTGTGGCAGAACCTGGACTCACTGGTTGTGGACAGTGCGCTGGGCAACTGGGCACGCCGCGACTGGCTTTTTGTAGCTCCTACTGTGACATTGGCTCTTGCCGACTTGCTTGTGTTCAGGCACATGAGCATGAACACAAGTGGGCCGTGGCGGGGCTGGCGCAGGCTAGTGTGCGTGCTGGTCACATCCTTAGTGCTACATGTGGTGGCCGATGTGGTAGCATACGCCACATACTGGCATCGCACGACATCGGTGGGCGAGTATCTCAACGACAATTACACGCATGTCAAGGTGTCGCACGCCTCCTACATGGCCGACAATGGGCTGGCCGGGTATCTGGCTTATTGCGCCTGCGTCGAGATTGCACAGCACCACGACCTGAGCGATGCCGAGACAGAGCGTGTAAAGCAGTTCATCTTTTCGATGCCTCGATATAGCGACAACACCTACTCGGCTCATCGCGACAACCTGGTGTTGATAGTCGTCGAGTCGCTCAACTCGTGGGTGCTGGACCTGCGCATCGACGGCCGCGAGGTGACCCCAGTGCTCAATGCCCTGTGCGCCGACACGGCCAACATCGTCGGGCGGCACATGCGACGGCAGGTGAAGAACGGTGGCTCGAGCGACGGGCACTTCATGTACAACACGGGGCTGCTGCCACTCGAACAGCGTGCTGTGGCCATGGTCTATCCCGACGCACACTACCCCACCCTCAATCAAGCCCTGCAGCGCCCAGTCACCATGCACATCTGTGGCGACCAGCCGGCGTTATGGAACACCCAGGTTACTGCGCTGACCTACGGCTATCACACATTTCATGGTGCCCCCGAATTGCAGCCCTTGTTGAAGTCCAGCCTATGGCAGTGGGACAAAGTCATCTTCGAGGCAGCGACACATTTTCTAGACACCATCAGCCAACCCTTTGTCGCCCAGATTATCACACTGGGGATGCATGAGCCCTACAACCGCACCGACGTTCCCGAGTCGTGGATTAGCCACTGCGGGCATTATACTCCCAAGTTGCGCAACTATTTGGAGCGCACTGCTGTGTTTGACCGCGAACTGGGGCTCTTCTTGCAGCGTCTGCGACAACAGGGATTATATGACAACTCGCTCATTGTCATCGTCAGCGATCACAACGAATTGGTCGACAACGAGCCGTCGGGCAGACCGTCGATCGACCCTGATGGGCGCGACTGCTTGTTCCTGGTACTGAATAGTGGACACGGCTCGTACATTGAACGCCCCTTTGGGCAGATTGATGTCTATCCCACGCTGCTCGACCTGATGGGAGCCAACGACTATGACTGGAAGGGCATGGGCTACAGCCTGATGCGGCATCCACTAGTCACCTCGGCAGCGACATCGCCCGTCGACACTTATGGCTCGGGGCCGTTGTTGCCTAGGCAGACTGAGGCCTGGGACATCTCTCGGTTGATGATCACATCACGCTGGTTTGATATCTATCCCTTCGACCAGTTTAATAACGAGTACGACTTCATCGAGTGGGTTTTGATATAAAAAACGGCTGCAGTTTTTCACAAAACCGCAGCCGCCAGTTTTTAGAGTATGAGAAAATTTACTTTTTACATCCAATCATATTTTATACCATTAACCCTAAAATGAAACCTAAAAACTGATTCTTCGTTATTCCGAGGCAAAGATAAGTCATATTTTTTGAATGTGCAAATATTTCACAATATTTTCTTACATTTTTTACACAAAACAAAAAATATTTATGGTTTTAGGTAGGGTTTTGGTTACAAGCATTAAGACTTTAGACACACTTTGCTATGCAGTTTTGTGCCGACGGGGTTTACTTTTTTCCACACGCGCATGCCCTACCGAAATCGGCACTATCCTAAGCTGATATGACAACCGCGAGGAAGCCTAAAAAATCCGAATAATGATGCGACAACAATCGCAGTTACAAGTTGTAACACAATCAAGCCATTGAGATTACAATGATGACAAACACAGTAGGCCGAGTTCACCGAAACAAGTAGTTTTGAGGCACATAGGTAAAAATTCTTACCGAATTGTTTGGAGGGAATTGCCCTTTAGACTTAATTTTGCAGTCCAATATTAAGTGAATTATCGTTTTTAAGAATTTTGTATATGAGCAACCCCAACATCGAACTAACTGCGAGAGAACTTGAGGTGCTAGAATTGTTATCGAGAGGATTCAGTAGCAAGGAAATTTCCGAGCAACTTTACATCTCGTCCAACACGGTGGAGTACCACCGCAAACAATTGTTGCGCAAGACCGCCTCGCGCAATGCCGCTGAACTTATTGGCAACGCATTCCGCATGCGTTTGCTGAATTTGGATGACTGACACTTGTCGTGACGGTTAACTAAATATATAATAAGGTCATCTGAGCCCAAACACATCACTCAACATCACCGCGCCACGAGCTTCACAACAAGCCGTGGCGCTTTGTTGTAGCCTACCGGTCAAACCGTACAAAAAAAACAGGAGGAAATCTTGCGATTCCCTCCTAACAGCGCCTCAAGATGGACTTGAACC
>DEKO01000060.1:187-9195 GCA_002353885.1 Porphyromonadaceae bacterium UBA2720 | reverse complement strand
TGAATTACTTCACAACCTTAACAACGCTCTGAGTGCCATCAACATAGGTGGTAACGACAACGTTCACACCGTCGAAAGCCTTGTCAGCAGCCTGGCCAGCCACGTTGTAGTACTTCACACCAGCAACAGCCTTGCCAGCATTGATGTTCTCAACTGCAACCTCATCGGGAACAATAATAACATCATAGCGAGGAGTAGTGTAGTCGTTGTTAGCGTAGTCAGTAATTTTGATCTTCTCAACACCGATCTTAGTGCCAGCGGGGAACTCAGCAGCCTTGGTGTAACGAACCTGGCAGAGGTTGAATTGAGTCTTCAGAATCGGGGTCTTCTTCAGGTTAGTACCAACGCCAACATAGAGGCCAATCTCTTCGTTCAGACCACCAGTCCAAGACAGAGCCTGGATGTTGTCATCCTCATCGGGGTTGTAAGCGACAGTCTCTTCGCCAGTGTCCTTGATGTTGGTGATAGCCATACCCTCGGGCAGAGCCAGCCGGAACTCAAAGTTGGTAGCACCACCGACCATCTCGTCAGCAATATCGATACCAATCATGCTCCAAGCGCTCTTCTCGCCATCAGCAGCAAGATTCTTGATGAGCTCGGTGTCGAAGCTAATCTTGGTTTGGCTGTCAGTCACGTGGATGTCCTGAGCCACTGCGTTCATTGCGACAAAAGCAAGACCGGCAACAAGTAAAGTTTTGATCTTCATAATTAAAACGTTTTAAATTGTTAATAATTGTTAATAAAATTTTATTTTCGGTCTCTAAGTCCATTTCTTGACCATAAAAGCGTATCAGCTCACTTTCGCGCCGCAGTCAACGAAATCTGACACTTGCCAAATCTCAACTGACAATCAGCCGTTTAGCATCACGCACAATCATTTAGTTCATTTTTCGACTACAATATTACGAACTTTTTCCGAACTGACAAAATTTTCTTCAAAATTTTCATCATTTTTTTGATTGCGGCAATGTCAGTACACTGCCTTGTAATCGTCCAGAATCGGCCGTCAAAGTCAAAAAATCTTATTTTTTGTGGCTACCCGAGCCACACCGCACGCTTGTGTACCCGACACAGCATCCATTTTGCAAGCATTAGTATTCACCGCTGTCCATTGTAGCGGGATAGGGGGTCTTATACCTTATAAATAATAAGGTGGAGTCTTCATTTGGCAAACATGCGCTTGAACTTGCGATACCATCCCCTGGGGGCGGCATTGTCGGGCTTGGGTGTGAACCCTCGTCGTGCAATGTGGCGCAACTGCTGCTCGATGCAACGTTGCAGTTGCTCATAGTCGAGCTGCCGGTTGCTTGCCGATGTTTGACTCATAGTTTTCATGTTGCAAAATTACTGCCGCTGGCGCAGTCGGCGTTAGGAGATTTCTGACAAAAAGTAGGAGATTTCTGACAAAATGCAAATTTCATCGATTAGGAGAAAATTGACAAATCCTCCTTTCTGACTAAGTATCAGCCGTTTGACTGCTTGCGATATTGTGTGGGCGTCACGTCGTAGGCTTGCTTGAACTGGCGCGAGAAATAAGCCAAGTCATCATATCCGCAGCGGTCGGCAATGTCGGCAACAGCCATGTCGGGCTCGTCGCGCAGCATGCTTGCCGCCCGCGCCATGCGCAGCTGGTTGATGCAGGCCAATGGGTTCTGTCCGGTGATGGCACGCACCTTGCGCCGCAGTTGCGTCGATGTCATGGCCATCTGCGAGGCGATGTGCTCGAGGTCGACACGATGGTCGCTCATGGCCTGCTCGACCAGGCCAACCAACTGCCGCATGAACTCCTGCTCACCCTGTGTGATGACCTTGATGAAAGGCTGTTGTTCGTCCTGGGTTACCTCGATTGTCTGGGATGGCTCGGTTTGCCGGGTCACGGGCTGTTGCGCCTCGGTCGCACCGGCAGTGACCGGTGGCTGCTGCTTGATGGCATTCTCATCGTCCGGAGCCTGCTCGGCCTGTGTGGCAGCCAGTGACAGTTCTTGCATGAAGTGCTGTCGCAACTGTTGCCGCTGGTCGAGCAGCTTGGCCACACGCATGCGCAGCTCGTCGGGGTTGAACGGTTTCTCAAGATAGGCGTCAGCTCCCAACTGGTAGCCACGGATGCGGTCTTGGTCGGAGCATCGTGCGGTGACCATGATGACGGGTATGTGATTGAGCACACGATGAGCACGTATGCGCCGGCACAACTCATAGCCGTCCATGTGCGGCATCATCAGGTCGGTGATGATGAGGTCGGGCACCAGTTGCTCGGCCTTGCTCAGTGCCTCATTGCCATCGCTGGCATAATGCACACTGTAGAGTGATTGCAATTGCTGTCCGATGTAGTAGGCCACATCGTTGTGGTCGTCGACGACGAGAATGCGGCATGCCTCGTCGTCATCACCGTCATCGTCGAGGGCAATCTCGACGCTCGACTCGATGGCTGTGGCTGTCTCTTGTCCCAACATTGGCCAGTTGCCGTCGCCGTGCTTGAGCGGCAACGTGACGGTGAAGACCGTTCCCTTGCCCTCGTCGCTGTGCACAACGATGGTGCCCTGCATGGCCGAGACAATCTGGTTGACCAGCGACAGGCCCACGCCCGTGCTCATGTCGCCCTGTTGCACGGCCTTGCCCGTGTAGAATGCCTCGAAGATGTGCGGCAGGTCGTCGGGCGCGATGCCGCGCCCAGTGTCGGCCACGTTGAGCCGCATGTGCGTGTCATCGGCCAGCCCACACGTGACATTGATCATGCCTCCCTTGCCGGTGAACTTGATAGCGTTGCCCACCAGGTTGTTGACAATGCGCCGCATGTAGTAGGGCGCAAAGTCCATGACGATATCGGTCTTCTGTGCGGCAAACTGCAATGTGATGCCTTGCTGCTGTGCCACCACTTGATAGGCCTCGGCCAGCATGGCCACATAGGTGACGATGTTGCCCGTACGCCACTCGGGCTCGCCAATCTCACTGCGCACACGGCTGATGTCGAGCAGCTGGTTGATGAGCTGGAGGAGGTTGTTTCCTTGCCGGTGGATGATGGCCGCATGCTGGCGTGCTTGCTCGGGCGTGGCATCGGACCGCTGCATCTGCTCAGACAGTCCCATGATGACGGTGAGCGGTGTGCGGAACTCATGCGTGACATTGGTGAAAAAGTTTGAGCGCATCTGCTCAAGCTGTTGCCTAAGCAGTTCGCTCCGTCGCCGTGCCCTCATCGTCGAGAGCAGGAATGCGATAGCGATACCGGCCAGCATGATGACTAGCACCACAGCGATGATGAAGATGTTCTTGAGCTTCCGCTCGTTCTCATAGTTCTTGTTGATGAGGTCAAACTCGGCTTGCCGCCGCTGCCGTTCGTAGTTGACTCGCGCATTCTGCATCTGGCTCGAGTTGCCCGTGGTGCGCAGGCTATCCTCGAGTGCGTCGGCCTCAAGAAAGTGCTCCAGCGCCTGCCGGGTGTCGCCCCGCTTGAGTGCCAACTGATACTTGAGTGCGCTAGCCTGGCTCTGGTGCTCCAGCGAGTTGATGGCGTTGGCTATGCTGTCGGTGAGGGCGATGAACTTCTCGGCCTGAGCATAGTCACCTAATTTAATATGTACACGCGCCAGAGCCGCACATGATTCCATCCAGTGCCACGAGTCGCTGTTGGTCCGCATCAGGTCATAGGCCTGGCGATACTCGCCGACCGCCTTGTCCAGCTGTCCTGCTGCCTCATAGAGTTCGCCGAAGTGTGTGTGGCACAGCGATATGCCCAACTGGCTCCCGGCCCGTGTGTTCATCTCGAGCGACTGCCGGTAGTAGGTCCATGCCGAGTCGGCCTGTCCCTGATGCTCGAGTATCGACCCAATGTTAGCCAGGTTGATGGCCTGCCCGAGCTCGCTACCTAGGGTTCGTTCTCCGGCCAGTGCCGCCCGCAGCACCGAGTCGGCCGCCTGATAGTTGCCCATGGTCATGTAGATGTTGCCGATGCCGTTGAGCGAGACAACCCGGTTTTTGAGCATGAGCGGGTCGTCCTGTCGACTGTACTGGTCGCAACAGCTCAGTGCCTGGTAGTGATATCCCGTGGCCTCCTCGAGAATGCCCATGCGCCTGAAGTTGGTGCCCAGATTGTTGAGTGCACGAGTCATCTCGACAGTGTCTCTGAGCTGTCGGGCGATGTCCAGTTCGCGGGTGTGTGCTGTGATGGCTTCTTGAAAACGGCTGTTGTTGCGGCACAGCTTGCCCAGCTGCTTGAGCGCCATCATCAGTGCTGGCTTGTCGCCGTCACGCGTCAGACTGTCGACGATGTGCTGCATGGCCTCGACCGACTGGACCTGCTGATAGGTCGAGTCGATAGCGTCAAGGGCAGCGCGGTCGGTGCTGGCCTGATGATGGCCACAGGACCACACCAGACACAGCGCCATCACGGCAAGCAGTCGGCATATGTGCGCGAAACGAGACATTGTCAAGTCGAAAAACAGGGCAAAAGTACCACTTTTTTCTAAAAATCAGGGGCAAAACGGCGATTTTTTTTGATTTTGTTGTACCTTTGCAATTTCAGACTAAAGCGAAACTAGTTATGGACGAACGGAAAAGTGTATTCCAGAGCGGTGCCGAATATGGAGTGCCTTTGGGCTTGTATATGTCGACCATCTCGGTGTGCTCCATCTTTGCCGACAAGTTGCCCGCCCTGTCGTGGGTGGTGATCATCCTGCTCTTTGCCGGGCCGTTGATGGTGTGGCGCCTACAGCGTCGCTACTACCTGGATGACAACTGCGCCAGCGAGTATGCCACGCTGTGGATGCTGGGCATCCTGGCCATCATCTATGGCGCGTTGATCACAGGCCTGATTACATGGGGCGTGCTTCACTGGATCAGACCAGGCTATGTCTACGAGACGATGCAGAGCTTTGTGGACCTATATGGCACGATGCCCGAGTTCAAGGACAACGAGATGCTGCGCGTGATGCAGCAGGCCATCGACACGGGCGCCCTACCCAACCCCTTCGAGATGGTGACGACCATGTTCTGGCTAGTGACCTTCTCGGGCTGCTTGATGAGCGCCGTCACTGCTGCCTTCGCCAAGCTGCGCAACTGAGCTTAATTCTCAATTTTAAATTTTCAATTATTCAATCAATGGATATATCAGTAGTAGTACCCTTATACAATGAGGCCGAGTCGCTGCCCGAGCTGGCGGCATGGATTGAACGTGTGATGCAGGAGCATGGCTTCACCTACGAGGTGATCATGGTCAATGACGGCAGCACCGACCGCTCGTGGCAGGTGATTGAAGAGCTGCACCAGCACAACCCAGCCATCAAGGGCGTGTGCTTCCGCCGCAACTATGGCAAGTCGCCGGCACTGAACACGGGCTTTGCCCGCACGCAGGGCGACGTGGTCATCACGATGGACGCTGACCTGCAGGACAGTCCCGACGAGATTCCCGAGCTCTATCGCATGATCACCGAGGAAGGCTATGACCTGGTGAGCGGCTGGAAGAAGAAGCGCTACGACCCGCTATCAAAGACGTTGCCTACCAAGCTGTTCAATGCCACGGCCCGCAAGGTGAGCGGCATCAAGAACCTGCATGACTTCAACTGCGGCCTGAAGGCCTACCGTAGCGAGGTGGTCAAGCACATCGAGGTCTATGGCGACATGCACCGCTATGTGCCCTACCTGGCCAAGATTGCCGGCTTCACCCGCATTGGCGAGAAGGTGGTGCACCACCAGGCCCGCAAATATGGTGTATCGAAGTTTGGCCTTGACCGTTTTGTCAACGGCTATCTGGACCTGCTCACGTTGTGGTTCCAGGCCAAGTTTGGTGTCAAGCCGATGCACTTCTTCGGTCTGCTGGGCAGCCTGATGTTCTTGTTGGGCTTCATCGCTGTCATCGTGGTGGGTGCTCTCAAGCTCTACAACATGCATGTTGGCAACCACTACACACTGGTGACCAACTCGCCCTACTTCTATCTGGCGCTGACGGCAATGATCCTGGGCACACAGCTGTTCTTGACAGGCTTCTTGGGCGAACTGATCACGCGCAACTCTCCCAGCCGCAACCACTACGAGATCAGCCACGAACTTGTCTAGAATATTAGTTGTTTTTATCAAGAATTAAAGAATTTAAGGAATTTTTAATATTATGGCATGACTCCATTAATATTTCCTAAAGAATCAAATATTCTATTGGGTTTAGCATTTCTTTTACACAAAGAACTCGGATGTGGTTTCAAAGAGAAAGTGTATCAAGACGCTTTTGAAGTATTGCTGCAAGAGAACAAGATATTGTATGAACGCGAAAAGCACTTACAAATCATCTATCATGGTGTCAAATTAGCCCATGAATTCTATTATGACTTCTTGTGCTTTGACAAGATTGGTGTAGAGATAAAAGCCTTTCCCGAAATTACAGGTGAATTTGAAGCCCAAATCATCAATTATCTCCATGCAGGCAACCACAGACTAGGCGTTATCTTTAATTTTGGGTCCAAATCACTGGATTATCGTTTCTACCCAAACAAAGATTTTCGATGTCCAACACCTAGAATAATTCCTTAATTCCTTAATTCCTGATAAAAATCATTTCTAGACCTAATGAAAATGTCAGTATCCATTAAGTTGATATTTTTTTCGACAGCACTCTTGATACTCGGAGGGTGTGGGGATGGGAGTTGTTATGACAACGGGAGTGCTGTGCCGATGGCGCGGTTCTACCAGTCGGGGACGACGACACAGGTGAGCCCGAACGGGATGACCGTGAGCGCGATCGGTGCTCCTGGCGACACCCTCCTGATTGACAACGCCACAGTGAGCGACCTGCACCTGCCGCTGCACGTGAGCACCGGGTCGACACAATGGCGCATGACCTTTGCTGCTAGCGACGGGACCACCGAGACCGACACGGTGACCATCAACTATCATCCCATCGAGTACTTCGCCAGCGTGGAGTGCGGGGCAATGTACCACTTCGACATCACTGGCGTGAGCCACACCGGCCACGTTATCGACTCGGTGGTCGTGTCACAGTCCCACGTGACCCATGTCGACCAAGTGAATCTGCGCATCTATCTACCCACCAACTGACCTTGCCATGACCCAACGACTGACAACCTACCTGATAGCGATGCTCGTGGCGGTGTGCGCCTGGGCACAAGACAGCACAGCGGTGAGCCAGAAACGGCACATCACCCCTGTGCGTCCGTCGACCAATGTGGTCAAGCAGCCCGGACGTGACGTGAGTCCCGAGCTGATTGAGCAATACATCACAGGCGACACCCTGGCCGCCTTGCGCAAGGCCAAAGACGACTCGTTGCGCCGCAGCTATCCGCGCTACCCCCGGCTGACCTCGCTGTGGCTGGGCGTGAACTTCATCGACCCGCTGCTGCAGGCTCTGGGGCAGGACTACGCCAGCACTGATGTACACGCCACGCTCAACATGTGGAACCGTCTGCAGCCCACCGTAGAGCTGGGTCTGGGTTGGGGCAAGACCAGACCCGATGACCTCAACTTCACCTATCGTGCCAAGCCCAGCCCCTATGCCAAGGTTGGTGTCAACTACAACTTTCTGTTCAAGAGCCGCCCTGACTTCCAAGCCTTTGTGGGCCTGCGCCTGGGTGCCAGCACATTCAGATATGACGTCGAGGCGCACTACTACAACTCCTACTGGCAGGAGGAGCAGCGCTTCGAGCTGCGTGGCCAGCGCAGTAATGCCCTCTGGGGCGAGGTCGTAGCCGGACTGAAGGTCAAGATTGTTGACCGCTGGTCGCTGGGTTGGACGGTGCGCTGGCATCATCTGTTCAAGTGCAAGGACACCGAGCATGGCCGTCCCTGGTACATTCCCGGCTATGGACCTCGCGGCCGTGCGCTAGCCTTCAGCGTCAGCGCCTACTACACGCTACCTCTGAGTCAGTCGAAATGGCCCAAAACTACCGAAAAAACACCAAAATAACCCCAGAAAGTTGCCAAATCAGCACTTTTTTGCCAAAAAAAGTTGAAATATTAATAATTTTCATTACTTTTGTGGTCAGAATTCATTACAATACTTTTAATTCATAAAATTTATCACTTATGGCTTACACAGAAACAACAACCACAAGCTATGGAACCCGCGTGGGCAACTCGTTCAAACAGATTGGAACGGGTTTCCTGATGTTCCTGGCCGGAACCGTGCTGCTGTGGTGGAACGAGGGCCGCACCGTCAAGACCGGTGACGCCATCGTTGAGGCGCAGCAGGCAACTGTAGAGATGGAGCATCCCGACAAGATGGATGCCTCGCTTGACGGCAAGATGGTGCACGCTAATGGCACAGCCGTGTCGAACGACATCCTCAAGGATGGCACCTTCCCAGTAGCAGGCAACTTCACCAAGATTGACCGTGAGGTGGAATACTACCAGTGGGTCGAGCGCAAGGAAGAGCAGAAGCGCGACAAGCTGGGCGGCGGCGAGGAGACCATTACCACCTATTATTACGACCGCAAGTGGGTCGACGAGCCCGTCAACTCGGGCAGTTTCCATGACCCGCAGTATCGTGGCGCCAACACGGTGCGTGCACAGTTTGAAGACCAGACTGTCTATGCCGAGAACGTGAGTTTCGGTGCCTACAAGCTGCCTGACTTCTTCATCAAGCAAGTGGGCACGGCCGAAGACCTCATGGTCTTCCAGGAGCCGGCCGACTATGCCAAGGCCCTGATGGGTGGCGACAGCGTTCAAGTGACCGAGAACGACGTGACCCAGGCGCTGCAAGGACTGAACACCGACTTTAACGACATCTCGGGCAACGTGGTCTATTATGGCGACCCCGCCAACACGCAGGTGGGTGACGTGCGCGTGACATTCAAGGGTGTCAAACCCCAGAACGAGATTTCAATCATGGCACAGGTCAAGGGTGACACCTTCGCCCAGTATGTTGCCAAGAACGGCTACACCTTCTCTCGCCTGAACAATGGCACCGCCACAGCCGCTGAGATGGTTCAGCAAGCCAAAGATGAGAACGACATGATCAAGTGGGCCCTGCGTCTGCTGGGTGTGTTGCTCGTCATCGGTGGTCTGAAGGG
>DEKO01000060.1:0-128 GCA_002353885.1 Porphyromonadaceae bacterium UBA2720 | reverse complement strand
GCCAGCATCATGAACTTCGGTGTGGGTCTGATTTGCACCGTGCTTGGTTTGGCATGGTCGCTCATCGTGATCGGTCTGGCTTGGGTGTTCTACCGCCCGCTCTTGGGCATCTCGCTCCTGGTGATTGC
>DEKO01000022.1 GCA_002353885.1 Porphyromonadaceae bacterium UBA2720 | reverse complement strand
TAACTCCCTTTAACTCCTTAACTACTCCAGAAACTTGAGCTAAGAATTATTTTGGACTGAGGCACGGCAACTACATGATGATGCCACACAGATTGAACTTTTTTAGCATAAAACACAGGTTTTAATTACTTTTTTCTTTAATCCTAGCACTTATTTCAAAAACTTTTTCTAAATTTGCCGTGTTTTCAGATTTTTTGTTACAACACTAACCCATATAAAAACTAGCCATCATGTATCGAATCGAGACTCATCCCATCATTGACCTCCCAAAAGAGGAATACGTCGAATTTCAGTATGAAGGGCGAACTATCCGTGGCCTCAAGGGCAAAACCATTGCCGCTGCATTGCACCAGGCTGGGCTGGTCGTGCACAGCCACAGCACTACTGGACGCAACCGAAGCCTGGAGTGCGGCATCGGCAAGTGTGGAGCATGCGAGATGCTCGTCGACGGACAGGTGAGACGCATCTGCATCACACTCGTCGACGGTGTCAAGGAAGTCAGAGAAATACCCAAAGACTACTTGCCGCAAACCGAACACAACGCGACCAAACAGACTAAAATCTATAAGACCACTGTCGCCATCATCGGTGGAGGGCCGGCAGGACTGGCGTGCCGAGAGCAACTCACTGCACTGGGAATACCAAACATCGTGGTCGACAACAATGCCACTGAGGGCGGACAGTTCAATATGCAGACACACCAGTTCTTCTTCTTTGAGAAAGAACGCAAGTTCGGCGGCATGCGAGGATTCGACATCGCCAAGACACTGGCCGGAGATAACCATGACGGCATCCTGCTCAACAACACCGTGTGGGACCTACTTGAGGGACGACGCATCGCACTCAAGAACATCGTCACACAAGAAGTCAGCTACATCGACGCCGACCATCTGGTGGTAGCAACAGGGGCGGTGCCATTCATGCCAGTGTTTGAGAACGACGACGTGCCAGGTGTCTACACTGCTGCCGTGTTCCAGAAGATGATGAACCAGGAACACACCCTGCTAGGCAAGCGTGTGCTCACCGTCGGTGCCGGAAACATCGGATACCTCACCAGCTACCAGGCCATGCAGGCAGGAGCGACCATAAGGGCCATCATCGAGGGAATGGACCACGAGGGAGGATTCCCCGTGCAGGCCAACCGTGTGCGACGACTGGGCATACCCATCATGACGTCACATGTGCTCATCCGGGCCATCCCTAACGACGACTACACAGGCATCACAGGCGCTGTCATTGCACAATGCCGCAATTTCCAACCCATACCAGGCACCGAGCAAGTGATTGAAGACATCGACATCATCAACATCTGCACGGGATTGATTCCTGACAACCAGCTGCTGGTCAAGGGAAGAGCGGTCTTCGGACGCAACGTCTATGGCGCAGGCGACGCCGTGCGCATCGGCGAGGGAACAAGCGCTGTGCTGCGCGGACGACAGGTAGCCTATGAGGTGGCTCAGGAGATGGGGCTGAGATTCAACTACGACGAGTATCTGGACGTTTCGCGACAGTACATCGACTCGCAGCAGCGGCCCGTGCGACTGCTCGACCAGCCACGACTGCCCGAGCCCGAACGCATGGCACTGAAACCCTATGTCAAAATCAACTGCCTATATGGCTTCGCCTGCAACCCCTGCACATTCTCGTGCCCGCAGCACGCCATCACCAAGCCCACCACATCGTCAGTGCCCATCGTCGACTACGACAAGTGCATCGGATGCATGCAGTGTGTCAACAACTGCCCGGGACTTGCCATCTTTGGCTACGACCAGCAACGCAAGGTGGTCTTCCTGCCAGTCGAATATGAGGTCGAAGAGGGCAAAGATGTCTTCCTTGTCGACGACAATGGTGACAAGGTGGGACAGGGCGTCATCGACCGAGTCCTCAAGAAGACCAACAAGACCCATGTGGCTCGAGTCAAGGTCACCGAGGCCGACGACATCAACCAGGTCAACGGATTCATACTCAAGGACCGCTATCCACAGCCATTGAGCCTGCGACCGCTCACCGACAACAACGAGGGTAAAGCCTACGTATGCCACTGCGAGGATGTGGATGTGGCCACCCTGCTCGCTGTGGTGGGCGACCGAAAGCACATCTCGGTCGACGAGCTCAAGCACACGACACGCATGGGCATGGGACCATGCCGAGGAAAGCGATGTGTATCACGAGCCAAGCAAATCTTGCGAGCACACGGCATCGAGGTCACTGGCGACAGCACACCACGAGCACCGCTGGCTAACCAGGTCACACTGGGCGACGTCTACAACGGAGAGAGCAAGGAAACATTCGTCTTTGAGCACGGCTCAGTCATTGAGAAGGCCGAGACAGAGGTCATCGTAGCGGGCGGAGGCATGGCAGGCAGCGCAGCGTTCCGATACTTTGCCGAGGCAGGAAAACGCGTCATCCTCGTCAACTACGACCGAGGCTCGACATGGCGATGCATCGGCGGCGGACGACCGGCGTTCTCCAACCCCGACATCAGCGACATCGCCATGCACAATCTCGAAATCTTCCGCGACGACCAGCAACACTGCAACATCGACCTGAAGATGACACGATATGTCAACCTTGTGCACGACGACGAAACCTACCGTTCACTCGACGCATCACGAGCATGGAGCGAGGCACGCATGATCGACCGAAAGGACTTCACCAAGGTCATCTCGCCATATTGGAACCCCGACGACAACATCTACAGTCACGCACTCATCTCCGAAAACTGCTGGCAGGCAACACCAGGACGAACCATCGAGTATGTCCGCACTGTCGGCAAGCAACATGGAGGACAAGTGCTTGAGGATTGCGAGGTCTTGCACGTGCAGCGCGTCGATGACAAATACCGCGTCCTCGTCCGACGACACGACAAACACTATGTCGAGTTCACATGCGACCACTTTGTCAACGCCATGGGATGGGGGTCGGAGAAGTTCACCGACATGCTGGGAATCGACACACAACTCTATCCCGTCAAGCACCAGGCGTTCATCACACGCCGGCTGCCCAACCTGGGTGTGGGGGGCGACTCGCTCGACATGATCATCGACCGACGACACTACAAGGGATTCAACGCAGTCTATGGCCAGCAGTTCCTGCACACCGGGCAGATCATCGGCTGCGCATCGCCCGACTGCGACGCCTACGAGACACGACAGAACCTCAAGTACAACAGCCAGGCATTCCTCAAAGTGGTGAGCGAGATGTTCGCACAGTGGATTCCTAATCTGGCGCAGGTCGGATTCCATGCCGTCTGGGCGGGATATTACATCGAGCCACGATACATCATCGATCCAGAGGTCGGTCTGCTCACAGGTCTGCGTGGACATGGATTCATGCTCGGACAGTATCTGGCCAAACTCTATGTCGACAAGTATCTGGGCAAACCTGTCCCTGAATACATGAAGCAACTCGCACTGCATGGCAAGGGATTGAGCGAGAACGCATTCCAGTAAAGTGATCATTTTATCCCACTCAGGCAGAATACAAACTGACTGACAACTAAAGAAATGTCCCCAGAATGTTCACCACCAGTGGCATCCTGGGGACTTTATTTCCGAAAACTTAAAACAAACCAAAGCTACAACAAAATGTTAAATTTTTGCAGAAGTTTGATGGTTTGAAAAAAAGATATTACTTTTACAAACTTAAATTAAGCATTCAAGTTTTACAAACTTGAGGATTAGGGAGTAGCGACGCGGTGTGTCGCGAACGAGCGTAGGGACGCGGCGTGCCGCGTGAACTGCCAGGCATTGGTTGCTTCGGGACGTGCCATGCCGCGTCCCTACCGACACAACATTGTAACGTCTTAACTCCATTTAACTCCTTAACTCCTTTAACTACTGACAAGAAGCTACTTTAGAAAGTTAAATAACGAATAATATGATTGAATATTTTTCTCAAAACCTATGGCAAGTGTGGGCTATAATCGCCGTGTTGTGCCTGATACTGGAGTTGTTCTCTGGTGACTTTTTCATTCTATGTTTTGCTATCGGCGCAGCCGTGTCATTGCTGTGCGCATTGTGTGGAATGAGCCTGACGGCACAAATCATCATCTTTTCCATTGCAGCTGTTCTGAGTGTGATGTTTGTGCGACCGGTGGCACTCAAATGGTTCCACCGCAATGACCCCGACCGAGCTAGCAATGCCGATGCCCTCATGGGTCGTGAAGGACGAGTGAGCCAGGACATTGCGGCTGGTGCACATGGACGTGTCGCCATCGACGGCGACGACTGGAAGGCTGTATCGGCCGACGGACAACCCATTGCTAAAGGCACTGCAGTGCGTGTGGTGGACCGTGACAGCATCATTCTCACTGTTCAGCCCATCAGTGCTGACAACTAAACATGTCTATCAGCAAAATAATCTCAATTCAACATTCAAAATCAAATAAGATGACTACTTTCCCCATTTTTCTAGCAGTGATTGTTGTGTTGGCTCTCGTGCTTGTCAAGATGAGCCTCGTGATCATACCGCAGAGCGAGACCAAAATCATCGAGCGGCTGGGCAAATACTATGCTACACTCAAGCCTGGCATCAACATTATCATTCCGTTCATCGACCGCGCCAAGCCCATCGTCACACTCTCAGGAGGACGATATGTCTACACCAGCTCTATCGACCTGCGCGAACAGGTCTATGACTTCGACAAGCAGAACGTCATCACCAAGGACAACATCCTCATGCAAATCAACGCCCTGCTCTACTTCCAGATTGTCGACCCGTTCAAGGCTGTCTACGAAATCAATAACCTGCCAAACGCCATCGAGAAACTTACACAGACAACACTGCGTAACATCATCGGCGAACTGGAACTTGACGAGACACTGACCTCGCGCGACACTATCAACAGCAAACTGCGCGCAGTGCTCGACGACGCTACCAACAAGTGGGGAATCAAGGTCAACCGTGTCGAGCTACAAGACATCACACCACCGCAGAGCGTACTACAAGCCATGGAGAAGCAGATGCAGGCCGAGCGAAACAAGCGAGCAACCATCCTCACCAGCGAGGGACAGAAAGCGGCTGCCATCTTGCAGAGCGAGGGACAGAAGACCGCACGCATCAACCAGGCCGAAGCCGATAAACAGACCGAAATATTGCGGGCCGAGGGCGAGGCACAGGCGCGCATCCGCCGAGCCGAAGCCGAGGCTATCGCTGTCGACAAAATCACCGAGGCTGTGGGCAAAAGCACCAACCCCGCACACTACCTCCTGGCACAGAAGTACATCGGAATGCTCGAAGAGGTGGCTACCGGCGACAAGACCAAGACCGTCTACCTCCCCTACGAGGCGACCAATCTCATGGGCTCAATCGGAGTCATCAAGGACATGTTCAAAGGCGATAGCTAAACCATGAGAGCATTGATGGCAATATGCACGGCTGGCCTGGCGGCAATATGCTGCCAGGCACAGTTGTGTATCGACCATCACAGACTCATCTATGACCAACGTGCCAACCAGTGGCTGTGCACTGTGCCGCAACAATGCTTCGGAACCGACTACAGCGCGACCATCACCATCGAGGACAACTGCTCGTGGCACAACATCGACATTGACGGAACACCAGTACAGCACGGAACACAAGTCACATTTCAAGCTTTAGACGGTACCACACCACACTCCATCACGGCATACACCGCCGACTCAACACTCAACGCCACACTGCTCTTCTCGTGTCTGCCATTGCTCGAGGTCAAAGCAACACTCAGCAAGGAATACCAGCCAGCCACCTTCACGCTGCACCACCCCGACAGCCTGAAGCCATTGCAACTCAAGGGCAGGATCAAGTGGAGAGGAAAAACGACACTCAGCAACGACCGGCACAAACGAAACTTCCACATCAAGCTTGAGGACGACAATGGAGACAAACTCAACCTCAAGCTGCTGGGCATGCGTGACGACAACAGCTGGCTACTCGATGGAGGACAAACCGACCTCAGCCGCATACGCAACTTAGTCGCACACCAGCTGTGGCTAGACATGGCTGCAAAGCCATACTATGCCGACCGAGAACCCAAAGCAAGAAGCGCTGTCAGAGGTGAACTCATCGAACTCATTGTCAACGGACAGTACGAAGGCATCTATGCGCTTACCGAGGCTATGGACCGAAAGCAGATGCGACTGGTCAAGTTTGACACAGACAGCACCGGACAACAGGTCATCAGAGGGCAGCTCTGGAAGGCCAACACCTATACAGGTGCTACTGCATTCAACAGCACCAAAGAGTATTGCGATACCGACTCCGTATGGCTCGGATTCGAAACCAAGTATCCTGAACTCGAAGAGGTCACACCCACTGACTACTCAATACTATACAATGCTGTACATTTTGCACAAACGGCCTACGACCTCAAGTGGAAACGACAGGCACACCTCTACTACGATCTACCTGTCATTCGCGACTACTTCATCTTCATCAACGCACTGCTTGCCATCGATAACACGGCCAAGAACATCTATTGGGCGGTGTATGACCGAACACAAGACCCCATGATCACACTCGCCGTGTGGGACCTGGACTGCACAGTCGGACAAGACTGGACCAACAATCCATTCAGACCCCAAGACAGAGTAGGACCGGAACTGAATAGGACACTCACCAACAATGTCATGGGCAGGCTGTTCGTGCTCATCGATGACTACCGTCAAGGAGTCATCGACCGATATGCGCAACTGCGCCAAGGACCATTGCACACCGACTCCCTCACCTGCCGATACACCGACGTCATCGACCACTTGATTGCTACAGGCGCTGCGACAAGAGAAAGCAACAGATGGGACGGAGACACCGATCTGGGAGGACACAACCTAGACTGGGATGCCGAAAAACAATATATCGCCGACTGGATTAAAAGACGACTCAAGTTTTTGGACAACAACCTGTTTGCCCAAGCTGCTATCGAGACTGTCACCGACCAGCAACCACAACAACAGCCTGCCGCAATCTACAACCTGATGGGACAGAGAATGCCACAACACGCTACACTGCCACCGGGCATCTACATCAGAAACGGACAGAAGATTGTCATCAGATAGCCCTAATCAAATCCTATGGCCACCATAATATTTACTGCATTTTTCAGTTATTATAGTATGAAACAGAAGTTTATACTCATCACCATAGCATCAATAATGGCATTGATGACCCAGGCACAAATCACACTGGGCACACGCCGAGCCGTACTCGACAGCCTTACGGGCAATTGGTTGTGCAGCGTCCCTGACACTGTCTTTAACAACAACTTCGAAGCCACATTCAATTGCACCGAGCCTTGGGAAAATATCACCATCGACGGACAACCAATCAACATCGGTGACAGCTATACGTTCACACAAGTCGCTGGTGACAAAATGTATCACCTCGTGGCACACATCGGCGACACCATCACCATCGACGGAAACATATGCTTCACGTTCAACCCAATCTTTGAACTCACAGGCACGTTCAACGACGACTATCAGGTCACTGGCGTCATTGCCAACATGCCTGCCAATCAGGGACCTATCAACATGCTCACCAAGGTCAAACACCGAGGCGGAAGCACCAACACCGAGAATAGACTCAAACGCAACTACCATTTCAAGTTCATCAATCCCGATTCAACCAAGATGGACCGCAAATTCTTCGGGCTGCGCAGCGACAACAGCTGGATTCTTGATGCTGGGCAAATCGATATGCTACGCATTCGCAACCGAGTTGCAACCGAACTGTGGATGGACTTCTGCACACCACCCTACTATGCCGACCGGGAGCCCAAAGCACTGTCAGGAGTCAGAGGTGACTTCATCGAATTATTCCTCAACGGCAAGTACAATGGCATCTATGCACTCACCGAGGCTATGGACCGAAAACAGATGCGGCTGGCCAAGTATGAAGAACCCGACACCATACAGAATGGCACATTCCATGGCATGCTTTGGAAAGCTAAGGCAATCGATGTCATCACACGAATGTCTAAATTCTATGGATACAACAACAATCGTGACATGTGGGGAGGATTTGAAATCAAATATCCCGACCCCGACGATGTCATGCCCACAGACTACTCTACATTAGGCAACGCTGTCAAGTTTGTTGTCAACAGCAGCAGGAATGAATTCAGACAGCATGTTGCCGAGTACTTCGACATGCCAGTCATCATCGACTATTGGATATATATCAATGTCATTCTTGGCATTGACAGTGGTGTCAAAAACATCTATTGGGCTACCTATGACCAGACGCTCGACAAGAAACTCACACTCGCGGTGTGGGACCTGGACTGCACTTTCGGACAAAACTGGATCAACTATCCACTGCACAACCCCACTGCAGTCGGCTCGAACGTCCCACTGTCGACGGCAGCACATTTATTCTGGCGACTCATCGAAATCAGTCCTGACAGTTTCTCGGTCAAAGCAGTCGAGAGATATCAACAACTCAGACAAGGCGTACTCAGCGAGGACAGCATCAAACAGCGATTCCGCGACAGGCTGCAACCACTCTTCCTGTCAGGAGCCATTGCACGTGAGACTCAACGATGGACCAAGGCCTATGACATCTCAGGACAACCACTCGACTTCGAGGCCGAACTTGCCTATATTGAGCAATGGGTTGACGAACGATTGCCCTACATGGATAACTCACGATTCCGCCCCTATATCATGGGCGACTCTAACCGAGATGGAATCGTCGATGTTGCCGACGTGAACAATATCATACAATTCATGCTTCGTGGCGATGCACCCATGTGGTATGAGGATATGAACCACGACGACATGCTTGATGTAGCCGACATCAACGCCATTATCAACATCATGTTAGGCAAATAATCACTTTCAGACATCATGCAGCGAGTTTTATTAGCCGCTATACTGACATGCATCTGTGCTTGTGCCATGCCATTCAATCTTTCGCTCGGAGGTCGAAAGGCGTTCTATGACAACAGCACCAATTCATGGCTCTGTTGTGTGCAGCACGAACAATTCGGACAAGACTGGACCACCAAGTTATCGCTCGACACAACGGCACACATCTCACTCATCACCATCGACGGTGAGTCACTCAGCACCGACTCAACCGTCACTTTCTACAACATCCAACCCAACAAGAAACACCTCCTACAAGCTATTGACACATGCAGCGGAAATTTAGTGCAACAGCACATTGCATTCACCTACCTTCCGGTCATGCAGCTCAATGGACTCTTCGACGACGAGTATCACATCACCAGCATCGACTGGGTCATGCCCGACAGCAATACCACACAACACATGCTGGCTAAAGTCAAGCATCGGGGAGCTACCACCAACACACCCGACAAGAACAAGCGCAACTACCACATCAAGTTCATCAATCCCGATTCCACTAAGATGGACCGCAAATTCTTCGGGCTGCGAAACGACAACAGCTGGATTCTTGACGCAGGACAGGTCGACCTGCTGCGCATACGCAATCGGGTAGCTAACGAATTGTGGCTCGACATGGCCACCAAACCCTACTATGCCGACCGAGAGCCTAAAGCACTGTCAGGAGTAAGAGGTGAATTCATCGAACTATTCCTCAACGACAACTACCGAGGCATCTATTCACTCACCGAGGCAATCGATCGTAAGCAACTCAAGCTGGCCAAGTATGACCAGAACGACAGCACTTTTCACGGCATGCTATGGAAGTGCAAATATCCCACCGACATCTCGCTCATGCGGAAGGATCATGAATTTGACAACAACCAAGACACTTGGCTGGGAATTGAGGTCAAATATCCCGACCCCGACGATGTCATGCCTACCAACTACCAGCCGCTGGCACAAGCCATCAGATTTGTCATCAACAGCACACACCAGCAGTTCATCGACCACGTAGCCGACTTCTTCGACATACCGGTCATTATGGACTACTGGATTTTCATTAACGCGATGCTTGCCGTCGACAACGGAGCAAAAAACATCTACTGGGCTGTATATGACCAAACTACAGACCAAAAACTCACTATAGCACCTTGGGACCTGGACTGCACTGTAGGACAGAACTGGATCAACGAGCCACCACATGACGATGCCGTAGTCGGACCAAATAGAAACCTCAGCTACTTCAACAATCTGCTCGTAAGACTCATCGAAAACAATCCCGACAGTTTCAGCATCAACACTGTGCAGAGATATCGAGAACTCAGACAAAACTTGCTCAATGCCGACTCAATCTACAGCCGGTATAAACATCACATCGACTATCTCAAACAGTGTGGAGCCATACAACGTGAGACACAGCGATGGAGCGGAGACACCGACATTTCACAATGCACACTCGACTTTGACGCCGAACTCGAATACATCAGACAATGGCTCCATACTCATCTGCAATACCTCGATAACACCAGATTCAGACCCTATGTCAGAGGTGATGTCAACCGAGATGGACTAGTCGACATCGCAGACATCAACTATATCATCAATAAAATTCTCAAAGCTGGAGACCACCCTGTATGGTACGAGGACCTTAGCCGAGATTTTATTTACGACATCAGCGACCTCAACCAGATCATTAACATCATGATAAATAAATAATAAAATTATGACTATCAATATTTTTCACGTCGTTTCTAATAAATACTGGGGAGGACCCGAAGAGTACGCCTACGAGATGGTGTCAAAGCTACGCAACGACCAGCGATACTATGCCGAAGTCGTCTGCAAAAAGAACGAACCCGTGCTGCTACACTTCAGACGACTCGAAATTCCCATATCCATACTTCCCCTCAAGGGAATGACCGACATCGACAGTCCAACACGGCTGGCAAGACTGCTCAGAAAAGGACACAACATCGTTCACGTCCACACCTTCAAGGACGCATTCACCGCAGTCATGGCCAGACGCATCAGCGAGAACCGAAACACAAGGGTCATCATGACCATACACGGTATTTGCCGACCTAAGACCAACTACATCTATCGAAAACTATACCAGTCTATCGACAAGATGGTCTTTGTCTCACATCGAGCCTATGACGAGTGGATGAATCATGCCAAGGGATTCAACCACGACAAGGCATGCATCATCCGTGACAGCGTCATCGACAACCCACTCGCTTCGCCAGCACCCGACATCAGACACAAGTTCAACATTCCCGACGACAAGACACTCATCATGTTCCACGGCAGATTGACACCTGAAAAAGGAGTCGACATTCTGCTCAAAGCAGCTACCATGCTCGATAAAGACAAGTTCCACCTCGTTGTCATCGGACAAGGAAAACCAAAGTTCATGACACAGCTCAAGAGCTTCATTGTCGAGAACCAGCTACTGCAAAATGTCTCCCTGGTAGGATTCCAAGAAGACATGGCACACATCATCCAACAGTGCGACATGGGCGTACTGCCATCGGTCGAACCCGAGGCACTCGGCATTGCCAATCTCGAGTATATGATGCAGGGAAAACCACACATCACAACCAACAACGGAGCACAAGTCGAGTATGTCGCCGACCAACGAAATGCCATACTCGTACCACCCAGCGAACCGCAAGCCCTTGCACAGGCCATCACGGCGCTACTAGACAACCCTGACAAGCGACAGCAGATGGGATTGCAGGCCAAGGATGACTTTGAGCGAACGCTTAACTACGACATCTTCTACGACAAGATGACTACACTATACAACGAACTATTAATTACCAAAAAGAATAAAAAATGAGAATAACTATCCTCTTAATCACTCTCACACTGCTTGCAGGCAGTTGCAATGCCAATAATAGCCGTAATACCAAAATACAGCTAACCGAGCAAAATAACGACAACAAGGCGTCGAAGGAATACATTACACAAAGACTCAATCACATCTATCAGGTCGCATTCAGCGATCAAGAGCATGACTTGTTAAAACTCGATAGCATGTTCATGTCACAAGAATACAACGATTTACAAAACAAGGCGTTGAACATTGCTGAGCGAACACAAGATCCCATTATCGATGCTGATCACTGGGTGCAAGGACAAGACTGGACTTATCCCACCATGCAAGTCAAGAGCATCGACAACATCACGCACAACACAGCCACTGCACATGTCATCATCACTACACACATGCCGGGCAACAATCCACAAGACAACGAGATTATACTGTCGCTAGTCTTCGAACGCAACGACTGGTACATCGACAACATGCAGCAGTACTACGAAGGTGAATTGCTCGACGAGAAGGCGTGGTACAAAAATTATGTCGAAAATGATGCCAACATGTAGTGCCAAACAACTCTGTGCAATGCTCATCGGTGCGATGGCTCTTTTCACGGCCAACGCACAAGACTCTATTGCACTGTTTCACCCCGATTCGGTGTTCACACTCACACAGCAAGACATCGAACAAGAACGCATCCAGGCCAATCAACTCATTGCAGGAACATGGCAGTATGACAAACCCTGCGTACAGGCACAGGGAACTAGCTTGGTCGGAAAGATTGGCAAGCCCATTGCACAAGGCAAACTCAAGAAGAAGCTTAGCAAGGCTTATGACAAACTGCGCATCGGCAAACGATGGAACTCACTGCGGCTCACCACCGATGGGCGTTGGACAATGACCATTGCCGGACAAGACATCAACGGTAAGTATAGCTACAGTCCATCCAAGGGCACCATCACACTCAAGTGGATGGCAATCTCGGTCACAGCTCATGTCAAAAAGGAAAAAAATAATCTAAACCTATATTTCGATACCGACCGACTACTCACCATCATGCGACTCATCAGTGGAATCAGCCACAACGACACACTCAAGGCGTTAGCTTTCTTGAGCGAAAACTATCAAGACGTACAAGTAGGATTCCAACTCAAACCCAAAAAATAAAATGAAACCTATCTTTCTAACATTATCACTTGCTCTCATCACGCTGGCTCTTGCCACATCCAGCTGCACCGACAGCGACTTCACCATAAAAGGACAAATCGACAACGCACCCGACAAGTTCGTTACCATCGCCTATACAGGCGACAACGGAAACATCACGCAACGTGTCATGATCACCGAGGGCAACCAATTCAATTTCAAGGGTACCAGCAAACAATACACCCTGCTCTGGATTTGGGACGCTAACAACCAACTCATCGCACAGATGGTAGTCAAAGATGGAGATAACATGACTGTCAAGAGCGACGGACTCAGGGTCCCAACCACCGATGTCAAGGGAAACGACATCACACAGCAATGGATGAAGTTCCGTAAGGACAATAACAACATCTTTGATGCCAGCGACTACCAGGCCATCGACCGACTCATCGAGCAACAAATTGCTCAACACCCCGAACAATTATTGTCAACCGTCCTACTCGTTGCTGAATACAGCCAACTCCACAACATCGACAAGGTAAAAAAACTACTACAAACCATTCAACCCGAAGCAAAACCGCAACCAATCACAGCAACCATCGACTATCTCATACAGCACAACAAGGCAACACAAGGCATCATCAACAACATCACACTCTACAAACACAACAAAGGATTTGAAGACCTCAACGTCATGGGCAAACCCACTGCCATCCTGTTCTGGTCACGAAGCGACAAGAACCGAAAAGCCGCTATCGACACACTCAACAACATCACCCACGCCTATGACGACAACATCAACATTGCCGACATACTCGTCGACACCGACACTGCACAGTGGGCACGAAACATCGCAACCAACGCACTCACAGCCACACACTGGTGGGCACCTGGAGGAATCATGGACCCCATGCTCAAGAACATCAACATTCAACACACACCCATGATTCTGGTCACAGACTCCACTGCACATGTCAAACTCATTAAATACTTATAGCTACACCCAATTACAACCTAGTGTCCATTGTCAACAACTCTGTTAATTGATGTTGATAACTTGACGACAACAATTCAAAAATTCATTTGCACAATCCAAACATTTGTGCAGATGAACAAACTACACAGACGACCAAAAAACTTAACACAAAATTCTTTCACGACTTTCCACACACTTTTTCAACGTTATCATCAAGTCATGTGCCGACTTTTTATTAACTTTGCACGTTGTAAACAGGTTGTTAATAAAGTTTATAGCATACAATAATTCAGACAATTAGGTTGTTAATGAACATGACAATATCTGATTATCATGTTATAATAACTGATTTTGCAAGCTTTCGGCCCGAAAGTTATTGCCACTATTAACGCCCCTACTACCACTAATAAAAAGTTTTTCTTTAAAAAATAAATTCTAAAATTAATAATATGAATGTTGATAAAGGCTATGTCGATGAACCCATCGACCCGGGACTAGACCTGCGAAGCGAAATCTTGCGACTCAAGCAAGAACGCGGTGCTGTCATCATGGCGCACTACTATCAGCGCCCAGAGATTCAACAACTAGCCGACCACATCGGCGACAGTCTGGCACTGGCACAGCTTGCTGCAAAAACCGATGCACCTGTCATCGTCCTGTGTGGAGTACATTTCATGGGCGAGACGGCCAAGATTCTATGTCCCGACAAGACTGTCATTGTTCCTGACCTCAGTGCGGGATGCTCCCTGGCCGACAGCTGTCCGGCCGATGAGTTTGAAGCATACGTCAAAGCTCATCCAGGCCACACTGTAGTAAGCTATGTCAACACCAGCGCAGCCGTCAAGGCACTGACCGATGTCGTCGTCACATCGTCCAATGCCAAGCAGATTGTCGAGAGCCTGCCCGAAGATGAGCCCATCATCTTCGGACCAGATCGCAACCTGGGCAACTACATCAACAGCATCACTGGTCGCAAGATGTTGCTGTGGGACGGAGCTTGCCATGTGCATGAGCAATTCTCGGTACAAAAGCTCATGGACTTGCGCAGAGAACATCCCGAGGCCAAGGTGCTCGTGCACCCTGAGTGCCCAAAACCCATCAGAATCGTGGCCGACAAGGTGGGAAGCACACAGGCCCTATTGAACTATGCTGTCGACAATGAGGCACAGGAGTTCATCGTCTGCACCGAGAGTGGAATACTCTTCGAGATGCAGCGTCGTTGCCCCAACAAGACATTTATTCCTGCACCACCCGACGATGGCAAGTGTGCATGCAACGAGTGCAACTACATGAAGCTCATCACACTCGAGAAGCTCTATAATTCGTTGCGATACATGCAGCCCACCATCGAGGTCGATCCTGTCATTGCACAACGAGCTGTCAGGCCCATCGAGCGAATGCTCGACATCAGCCGCCAGCTGGGTATCATCAAGTGAAGTATTATTAACAGTGTGACACAAAGTCTAAAACAATAATGAAAAAAACAATTATAACATTATTAATAACACTATTTTCTGCAACTGTCATGGCACAAAACGTATATGATTTCACGGTCAAGGACCGCAAAGGCAACGATGTTTCGTTAGCCGATTATAAGGGCAAAGTTCTGCTCATCGTCAACACAGCAACACGCTGTGGTTTCACACCGCAGTATGAGGAACTCGAGGCTCTCTACAAGGCCTATAAGGACAAAGGATTCGAAATACTCGACTTCCCATGCAACCAGTTTGGCAATCAAGCACCTGGCACTGAGGACGAAATTCAGCAGTTCTGCCAATTGAACTATGGCACCGAATTCCCGCAATTCAAGAAGATCGAAGTCAATGGCGACAATGAGTCACCCTTGTTCACCTACCTCAAGGCACAGAAAGGCTTCGAAGGTTTTGATTTGAACCACAAGATTGGCAAACTGCTCAACGACATGATGCTCAAGGCCGATCCTGAATATGCCAGCAAGCCCGATATCAAGTGGAACTTCACCAAGTTCCTTGTCAACCAGCAAGGTGAAGTTATCGCTCGCTACGAGCCCACGCACGACATCAAGCTCATCGAGGCAGACATCCAGGCATTGCTCAAATAATTCAAGTTTTGAAGGACGCAAGCGTCCTTCAAAAACTTGAGGAGTAAAGGGGTAAAGGATAAGGGGTAAAGGGTTGCGGCTGTAGGGACGGCGCGGGAGCGCCGTCCGCCCCGGAGTGGCATTGTAGGGACGTGGCGTGCCGCGTGAATGGCCAGGCGGTAGGGACACTCAGTTCGGCTGGATTACAACCACGAAGTGCTCGCGACCGAACGGGTAAAAGCAAAAGCCGAAGGCTTTTAAAAAGGCTAACACTAAGAAACAAGATTAGAAAAAGATAATCCCCGCCACCTAGCGGGGATTATTCTTTTAGATAGTTCTATTTTCTCAGAGTTTCTTTTGAGCTTTCTCTATGTTTTGTTTCGACTTCTCAATCTTCTTGTTGAGTTTGTCAATCTTTTTCAGCGCCTTCGCCTGCTTCTGCAAATCAGGGTCTTGAGCCTCGAGTTGAGCCTTGGCAAGTTCCTTCTGAACTTTCTCGATGTTCTTGTTCTCTTTTTCTATCTTCTTCTGGGCCTCATGGCGCTGCTTTTGGATCTTCTCCTGTTTCTTGGCCTCTTTTTCGGCCTTCTTAGCCTGCTTCTCGGCTTCTTTTGCCTTCTTGGCTTGCTCCTTGGCTTCCTTGGCCTGTTTTTTGGCGGCCTCAGCCTGCTTCTTAGCGGCCTCGGCTTGCTTCTTCAGCTCCTCAGCCTGTTTCTCGGCCAACTTGGCATTCTTCTTCTGTTGTTCGATGCTTTGTTGGGTCACACCATTGGTAGTGACAGTCACAGCTGTCTGTGCATGCATGCCCATTGCGACGATGGCTGCCAGGGCGAAGCTTAAAATTGTCTTTTTCATTGTTGTCAATATTAAGTTAATAGATGATGCGATATGTATGTTTAATTGTCATATACAGAACGTATGACTCAGTTTTTTGCTGCTGGTTTAATTTTCGGGATAAATCAGATAGGGTGCACGTTGTTTTTTGAACTTTATGACATCTTCTGCCCACGTTGCTTTGATTTCGTTCGCAGTCTTGCCCTGCTCAATCATTTGACGGATGTCGGTGCGACCCATCAACTTGTCAAAGAAGTTGCTCTTCAGGAAGAATTGTTTCCCCTGACGACTCAGGTCACGATAGGCATCGATGACATACTCCAGGTTGATACCCTGGGCAATGGCAGACTCAGCATCCATTGTGTGAAGGTCCACACCATGGCACAGATGGTCGAGTTGAGGCGGATTCTTCGCACCGAAACGGCTGCGGGGAATGAATTCAAAGTCACGTCCTGTCATGTCGGGATGACCATAGACCTGGAACGGCCAGTCGGTGCCGCGGCCCAGGCTCACGGTTGTGCCCTCAAAGTAGCACGTCGACGGATACAGATAGATCGACAGCATGTTGGGCAGGTTGGGCGATGGAGCAATGGGCAGTTCGTAGCGCGTCTGGCGTGTATAGTTTTGGCACGGAATCACCGTCAAGGGCACTTTGCGGCCATCTTTGAGCCAACCCTCACCGTTGACCATCTGAGCCAGCTCGCCCATGGTCATGCCATATACCGTGGGTATCGGCAACCGCCCTACCCCACTCTTGAGTGTCATGTCCAGGATGGGACCATCCACGGTCATGATGTTCGGATTGGGACGGTCCAGAACGACAAATTCTTTGCCGTAGGCCGCTGCTGCATCCATCAGGTTGACCATCGTCACATAATAGGTGTAGAATCGTAAACCCACGTCCTGGATGTCGGTGACAATGACATCAAACTGTTGCATCGTCTCGGCACTGGGCATTGGGCCCTTGTCGTCATAGAGCGATGCGATGCGGATGCCAGTCTTCTCATCAACACCGCTGCTCACGTGTTCGCCGGCATCGGCCGTACCCCGGAAACCATGCTCAGGCGAGAAGATGGTGGTCACGTTCAGACCATTGGCAAGCATGATGTCCAGCACATGTTGGTCACCCACCATACCCGTCTGATTGCTCAGCAGAGCGATGCGCTTGCCCTTGAGCAGCGGAACATATTGGCTGGTGCGTGCTGCACCAACCACCACAGTGCCCTTGTTGGCAATCGGTGTCTGCATCGATGTTTGAGTACCCGGCTGTGTGGTGCGTGCTGTGCAGGCGCTACTCACTATCATCATGCCAGCCACAGCCAGCACGAGACGCGATAGAAGATTGAATTGTTTCATGTCGATACGATAGAACTTGTTCATTTAGTGCTACAAAGGTAATTACTTTTTACTAAAGTGCCAAATCATTAACCTTCCGCAGTTGATAAGTGTTTACCCATCACTGGCCGGACTAGGAGCAACCCACATTGCACCCTGTATCATCGCGACAGCAGCCCGCTAACAAACTCATGCTTATCTCGCAGACTGCCCTGCAGCAAAATCTGACACAACTCCCAGCCTCTCATAACAACACACGCGAAGCAAATTTGCTTCGCGTGATTGCTATAGTTTCGCAGTTTGTGGCGTGATGCCAGCTTGGCAGTTCATCAGGCACAACGCATCCCGATCAATGACCACACTACACCGTCAGAATCTCTTTCTCCTTGGCGGCAAACAGCTCGTCAATCTGCTTCATGTACTTGTCATGCAGCTTCTGCACCTTCTCCTCGCCGTCCTTCTGCACGTCCTCGCTCATGCCTTCCTTCACAGCCTTCTTCAAGCCGTCGATGCACTCGCGGCGGGCATTGCGCACGCTCACACGAGCCTTCTCGGCTTCGGCCTTGCTGTCCTTGACCAGCTGCTTGCGGCGCTCCTCGGTCAGTGGCGGGATGTTCAGCCTGATCACCTCACCATTGTTGATGGGCATGATGCCGATGTTGCTGTTGATGATGGCCTTCTCAACCACAGGAAACATGTTCTTCTCCCATGGCTGGATGGCAATCGTGCGCTGGTCGGGAGTCGAGATATTGGCTACGTTGCCAATGGGAACCTTCGACCCATAGTAGTCTACGCGGATTGGGTCCAAAATCTTCACGTTGGCCTTGCCGGCACGGATGTGGGCTAGCGAGTCATCGAGGAACGCAATGGCTTCTTGCATGCTCTCCTCGGCCATGTCCAGATAAAATTTCAGGTCGTTCATTGTCGTATGTTTTTTGAGTGATTGTTCAGATGATGTTGCAAACTATCGTGCAAAGTTACACCATCTTGACCAATCTGACAAATAATTGCTAACTTTTTCGTTCATCCTCTGTCGCTTTGATGTGCTGGCACACGAAATTGACCTGATCGGCAAAGTCATCGCCAAACTTGTGTTCAAAAAACGCGCTGCCGATGGTGAATGACCAAGCCCCTACCCTACTCACCTCGTCAAGACGCCGGGTCGAGTCGATGCTACCGGCCATACACACCGGCTTGTCGACCGACTCGGTCACGGCGCGCATCAGGCGCGATACATCGCCGGTGTATCGATAGGCCAGCAGGTCGATGCCGTCAACACCCTTGGCTGCAAGCGACTGCGCTTCGGCCACGATGTCATCGATGCTGCCCGTCAGCACCGACGGACGACCGGTCACCGTGCCCACAAAGGGCATGTAGCGGATGCCGTGGCTGTGGCAGTAGTCCCTGATGGTGTCGCTATACTTGGTCCCCATCAAGATGTCGCAATGGCACTCGGCAGCCACCTCTGCGGCGGCAAGCCCCTCGGCTTCGGTGTAAGCCACCACCTCCAACAGTGTAGTTTTTCCGCACTGGCGCATGCGGTCATAAAGCTGCTTCATCTCGTCATGGGGCAGACCATGCTCCTTAAAACCCCAATAGTGGGCCAATGTGTCCTTACAATGCTCAAACACTGTGGCGGCATCAGCAACAGTATAGTCATGCCACGTCAGCATGACAATCAATTCAGGTCGGTTATTCATGTCTGTTAATGGTTTTTGTGCCGCAAAATTACACCAAAATTTGCGTAAGTTGAGCGAAAAACCAAAACTTTTTT
>DEKO01000188.1 GCA_002353885.1 Porphyromonadaceae bacterium UBA2720 | reverse complement strand
CCATAGGGCTTGATGACCATGCAGCCACGCACTGCCGACTGCTCGGCAAGGTCGGCCTTCACAACAAGTTCGTTGTACCACTGAGAATAGTTCTCAGCACGTTTTGTTAAGTCTTTTAACTCTTTAGCCATTATAATAATTAGTAAACAAGTAAACTAGCAAACAGGCTGACTGTCTAAACTCATCATCCTTTAACGCTTGGTCATGAATCTATAATTATCAGTAGCCTACTTCTGCACCATGTGTATATTGACGCGGCCTTTCTTGGCCTGTGCAAGCATCACCTCCTCGGGGACGAGATATATCTCAAGACGCCGGTTGCGCTTGCGATTGTCCATCGAGTTGTTGTCGACCATCGGGTCGCTGGCTCCCAAGGCATAGGGCACAACAAAGTCGACACTGCCATTCTCATCAATCCAGTCAAAGACAGCATTGACTCTGGCACGGGTCAGATTCTCGGTATACTGTCGGCTGCCCGTGTCGTCGCTATGCATGACCAGGAGCATCTTGTAGAAGCCGGGGTTGTTGAGAAACTTGAGAAATGGCTTGAGCGAAGCCATTCCCAGGCTGGTGAGCACCGTGTCGTTGGGCGCAAACAACTGTCCTGCAGGCAACGTGACCACAATCACCTCGTTGTCACGCATGAGCTCAACGTCATAGTTCTGCTTCTTGAGGCTCACCGCCACATCATACTGGTAGTCTTGTATCCTAGCCGAGTGTTTATCGTTGTTGATCTCGGGAGTCTCTAGGTTGTCGTCAAGCGAGAGGTCGTAGATGTCGACTTTCTTCTTCTTGGCCTCAATGCCCACTGGCATAACCAGACATGCCACCAGCACCACGATGAGTATGTGAATCTTCTTCATTGTTTATTCTCAATTCTGAATGGTTAATTATTGATAGTCAACAGCCCATCGGGCAAGTCCATGTCGATGATTTTTGCCTCAAGGTCCATCGATGCAATCAGGTCGTCGACAGCAGGTATGGTCACGGTCATGTCGTCATTGCCACGAACCACAAAGAGCACATTGTCGGTCGAGTCGTCGACATCAACAATCTCTCCCACTGATGTTCCACGGTCGGTCAGCGTGAAGCCAATAAAGTAGTCGAGCGGCAACTCTTCGTCCTCATCGTCGGCATCAGCAGCTTGTGCCAACACGTCATAGTCACGCTTGAGGGCATAGATTTCTTTGCCCACAAGTGCCGCCACCTCCTGGTCGGATGAGAATCCATCGATGGTGAGCAACAATGTTGTTGCCCCTTTAGGCCTAATGCTGGTGACAAAGAAGGGGACATAGATGCCATCCATGTCGCACACCAGGCAACTGAGGCGCGGCATCAACTCGGTGTCAATGAGCATCGCAGCATTGACTTCTCCATTGACGCCATGTGCCTTGTTGAAGTGGCCCACCTCGATGAGTTGGTCACGCGTGATCATTTTTTCTTTTTCTTCTTTCCGCTACTCTGTGGCGGAATGATGACTTGATACTCATGCAACTTATGTGTCTCAGGATCGAGACGGATGACTCCATTGGAGTAGTACGCCAAGTCGTTGAAGATCTTGCTGTCTTCCACATCCTCGTTATTGATTTGGTAAATCAACTTCTTCATGTGATTAGCTAGTAGCATGACCAGGGCATCTCTCTCTTCACCTTCGGGATATTGTGCGGCGCGGACAATCATTCGCTCGATGATCTTGCCATAGTGGCGGAACTTGATTTTCTCGAGCGCATAGTGTATGGGCTCGGGCTTGCTCTCAAGGTTCTCTTCTTTGACCACGTCATAGGGGTAGTCAATATCGAGCTTAAAATCGCTCATGATAGCCAGATGGTCCCAAAGTTTGTGGACGTAGTCGGCCTCGTTTTGCAGCTCAGGGAACATGGTCACCATGGTGTCGACAATGCTGTAAGCGCAATGATTGCGCTCATCACGGTCTTCAATGGTGAGACAGTAGTCCACCATGTTCTGGATATTCCGCCCATACTCGGGCAGAATGAGTTTCTTGAGTTGTGTATTGTAAAGTAGCATATTGTCAAGTTTTGATAATCTCAGCAGCACACGACAACATATGTAAGCATGACTGTGCTCGCTGGCAGGAGATTTCGAGTCACTGTCCCAGCACCTTGTTGCGCGGAACAGTGGCTTGGAATTCCTTGAGATATAGAGGCGTGGCATAAGCCACATCGGCAAAGTCCTGCCGACGATAGGCGCGCTCCGAGAGGGCAATCATGTCGAGGGCAACAGGCTTAATGCCGCCGATGAAGCGTGCATTGGGATGCCGGATGACGTCTCTTGCCTTGTCGCTGCCGTTGCCCATGAAGACCACCATATGTCGCTGCAGCACATCGGCATACGAGTCACTGTCGATGATCAGAGGCTGAGGCTCCATCACGGCCTCAAGCGCCGGATTGTAGATGGCCGTATAGACCTCCATGCGCCGTGCATCTATCATGGGGGCATAGAGCACATCGTCGTCAATAAACTGGTTGAACATCGTACTCACTGTGAGCAGCTGCAGCGTGTTGACGACTATCAGTGGGATATTCATCCCGAAGGCCAGCCCCTTAGCCTCACTCAAGCCGATGCGCAACCCAGTGTAAGAACCGGGCCCGATGCTCACAGCCACTGCATCAAGCTTGATTTCTCTCGACCGGACATACTTGAGCACGTCACTCACATAAGCGCTGAGCAACGTTGCGTGAGTCTGCCCGTCATAATTCTCGTGATGCTCGAGCACCTGTCCTTCTGAACCCAGTGCAACCGAACACACCTCAGTCGAAGTCTCTATGTTGAGGATGTTAGCCATCAGTCAATCATTAAAACGTGCAAAGTTACAAAAAAGTTGTGGCATGAGATGCTTTTATTACCTCTTTTATGATTTCGAAAGAATTATTTTGTACAATTTTTCAATTTTTAGCTTAGGAACTCGCCCCATGCCAATAAAAAGCAGTAAATTTGTAGGTTCTTAAACAACAAAAGACCATTTAGTAAGACATATGATACTATCAATGACAGGATTTGGCAAAGCCGTCAAGGAATTTAACCACAAGAAAATAACGGTCGAGATCAAATCACTGAACAGCAAACAACTCGACGCCGCTGTGCGTCTGCCGCAGCCCTATCGTTCGGTCGAGTTAGACCTACGCACACGTGTAGCCCAACATCTGCAACGTGGCAAGGTCGACGTCTTTGTCACCAGCGAGAGCGCTGACGGGGTAGTTCCTGTGCACCTGAATTTGGAACAGCTCAAGCTCTATAAGCAGCAGATTGAGCTCATGTCGCAGGAGTTGGGACTGGCCCAACCTGCCGACTGGCATCAGACCCTGTTGCGCATGCCTGATGTGCTCAAGACTGACAACAACACCGATGACGTGGCTGACGACGAGCTGCAGATGGTGCTCAATGCCACCGATGAGGCACTGCGCGCGCTCAACGAGTTCCGCGCACAGGAGGGTCATCGTCTGGAGCAATTCTTCGAAGAGAAGATTGCTGCCATCCAGCAAATCTTTGGCGAAGTGGAACAGTACGAGACCAGCCGTGTCGAGCGCATCAAGGCACGAATCATCGACAGTCTTGCCAAACTCGATGGTGTTGAATATGACAACAACCGTTTGGAACAAGAACTCATTTTCTACATCGAGAAGTTGGACATCACCGAAGAGAAAATCAGGTTGCAAAACCACATCAACTACTTCCTCGAGACACTGCATGCCAGCGAGCCCGGGCAAGGCAAGAAGCTGGGCTTCATCTCGCAGGAGATGGGACGCGAAATCAACACCATGGGCAGCAAGGCCAACCAGGCCGAGCTGCAGCAGGTGGTGGTGCGCATGAAGGACCAGCTCGAGCAGATCAAGGAGCAGGTCTTGAATGTGTTGTAGGGGCTATTCATTGGTCACGATTTTTCGAATTAGAGACATCATGGAAGGAAAACTCATTATCATCTGTGCCCCATCAGGGTCAGGCAAGTCGACCATCATCGGTCGCATCATCGATGACGAACGACTGCGACTGGCGTTCTCGGTGTCGGCCACCACACGTCCGCGCCGTGGCAGCGAGGTCGACGGCATTGACTATTATTATCTGAGTGAGGACGAATTCAAGCGCCGCATCCAGGCCGACGAGTTCGCCGAGTATCAAGAGGTATACCCTGGACGATTCTATGGCACACTCAAGAGCGAGATTGCCCGCATCAACGCTGATGGCAAGAACGTGGTGCTCGACATCGACGTGTTGGGCGGTATGAATGTCAAACGAATCTATGGCGACCATGCCCTGTCCATCTTCATCGCCCCACCCAGCATCGAGGTGTTGCGCGAGCGCCTCGTCAAACGTGGCACCGACAGTGCCGAGGACATTGAGCGCCGCATCGGCAAGGCCGAGTTTGAACTGGGCTATAAGGACCAGTGCGACCATGTCGTTGTCAACGACGATCTGGAGACCGCAGTGCGTGAAGTGCATCACTTGGTTGATACCTTTGTCAACCCCAACTCGGAGAAAGAGTGATGAAGATGGGCATCTTCGGTGGATCGTTCAACCCCATCCACAACGGGCATGCAATCATCGCCAGTCACATCATGCGGCAGGGCGTCTTGGACCAGTTGTGGCTGATGGTGTCGCCACAGAACCCGCTCAAGCAAAGCCATGAGTTGGCCAGCGAGGTCGACCGTCTGCGCATGACCGAGTTGGTTTCGCGCCACATCCAGGGAGTAATCACATCGGCATTCGAGTTCCAGTTGCCACGCCCCAGCTACACCATCGACACGCTCAACGCTCTGCAACAGAAGTTTCCCCAACACGAGTTTCACCTGGTCATCGGAGCCGACAATTGGGCTGAATGGGACCGCTGGCGCGCCCACGACGAGATTGTTGAGCGATTTCATGTGATGGTCTATCCCCGCCTGGGCCATGATGTTATCATACCCGCCGCCCTCGCCGAGCGCGTCACACTGATTGACGCCCCCGTCATCGAGATTTCGTCGACCGCCGTGCGTCAACTCATTGCCAACGGCCAACAAGTCAAATATTACGTTCCTGACGACGTGGAACAGTATATCATCAACAAGAACTTATATCAACATCAAGACAATGACTGACAACGAGAGCAACAGACTATCGCCCAACGAGTTGGCCTTTATAGCACTAACCAACGAATACTGCCAGGCCATCGAAACCGCGTTCGACCACGACCGCAACCACTTTGTCAGTGCCATGGTCAAGTTGTTGCCACGCATCTACATAACCGCCAACGATCTGAGCATGAATGCGATGACCGAATCCTACATTGAGCCCTCACTACGAGAGACCCAGTATGAGCAGGTGCGCAATGCCATCGCCCAAGTTATGGCCGACGAGGATGTGTATCTTGAGGTGTTTCTTGACAACATGAAATATAGCGACACACCCATCTCAGCCACAGTCTCAGAGAATCTGGCAGACCTATACCAAGAATTCTACAACCTGGTCCATGCCGTGCAGTATGCCAGCAGTGATGACCAGAGCGATATCTTGGGACTATGTTACGAGAATTTCACTGACTACTGGGGGCAGACCCTGTGCAACGTCATGCGCGCATTGCACACCATATATTATAATGTATAACTGCCCACAGATTTCGAGGATATATTATCGCGCAACTCTTCACTATAAACGCTTAACTATTAAGATATGAACAACAACCATTACATTGACTCACTGCTGCAGTTCATGGATGCCAGTCCGTGTAACTTCTGGGCAGTAGACACTATCAAGAAAATTCTTTGCGAAAACGGATACACCGAACGTTGCCTGTGCCAGAAAATCGAAGCTCAGCCTGGCGACAAGTTTTTTGTCACCAAGAACGACTCGGCCATCTTTGCCGTGCGTGTGGGCAAGAAAAGCCCTGTCGAGACTGGCTTCAAGCTCATCGCCGCACACAGCGACTCGCCCTGTTTCCGCATCAAGCCCAAGGCCGAGATTGCCGGCGAGGGCGGCATCGTGCGTCTGAACACCGAGGTCTATGGTGGTCCCATCCTCTACACTTGGTTTGACCGTCCCCTGTCCATCGCTGGCCGCGTGATCTGCAAGGGCGACGATGCATTGCATCCCATGACGCGACTGGTGCGCATCGCTCGTCCGCTGATGAGCATCTTGCACCTGGCCATCCACTTCAATCGCGCCGTCAACGAGGGCAATCCACTGTCTAAGCAGGTCGACATGCTGCCCATCATCGCCAAAGTCAACGACCGGCTTGAGGCCGAAGGCATGCTACTCAAGCTTGTTGCCGCTGAGCTCAAGATTGACGTAGCCGACATTCTGGACTTTGACCTGATGCTCTATGACACCGAGCGCGCCTGCACATTCGGGCTCAACAACGAGTTTATCTCGTGTGGCCGACTCGACGACCTGAGCATGGCTCACGCCGCCATCACCGCCCTGGTCGAGGCCACTGATGACGAGGCCACCTGCGTGGCCGCCATCTTTGACAACGAGGAGACTGGCAGCGGCACCAAGCAGGGTGCTGGTTCGCCCGTGCTGAGCAACCTGCTGCATCGACTGGTTGAGTCGCAGGGCGGCACATTCGACGACTTCTCGCGCGCTATCGCCCGCACATTCATGATCAGTGCAGATAATGCTCATGCTTTCCATCCCAACTATGCCGGCAAATACGATCCAACCAACCATCCCGCATTAGGCGGAGGCCCGTGTATCAAGATCAACGCCAACTGCAAGTATATGAGCGACGCCCACTCGGCTGCCATCTTCAAGGCGCTGTGCATCGAGGCCGGCCAGCCCTACCAGTACTTTGTCAACCACAGCGACGTGGCCGGTGGCTCGACGCTAGGCAACATCCTGACCAAGCAAATTGACATCGAGGGTGTCGACGTGGGCAACCCACTGTTGGCTATGCACTCGGTGCGTGAGACCGCCTCATGCGCCGACCACATCGCCATGATCGAAGTGATGAAGCAATTCTTTTCATAAGTTCAATATAAAACCCCAATATTATGTTTGACCAAGAATTATTGAAACAAGTGACCGAGAAGGCTCAGCAGTGGCTGCG
The DNA here is from genome assembly GCA_002353885.1 of Porphyromonadaceae bacterium UBA2720. Taxonomy (GTDB): domain Bacteria; phylum Bacteroidota; class Bacteroidia; order Bacteroidales; family Muribaculaceae; genus Sodaliphilus. Next base: position 1,724 of record DEKO01000188.1, on the reverse strand, counting down.
CGAGGGTTATGACCCCGAGACGCAGGCACAAGTGCGCGCCATGCTCGACAGTAATGACAAGAGCGAGCTCGTCGAGTCGTTCTACAAGGATCTGGAGTTCGGGACCGGTGGCCTACGCGGTATCATGGGTGCCGGCAGCAACCGCATGAACATCTACACCGTGGGCAGCGCCACACAAGGCCTGGCCAACTACATGAAAGAGGCTTTCAAGGATCTGCCGCAAATCAAGGTGGTGGTCGGTCACGACGTGCGCAACAACAGCCGTCTGTTTGCCGAGACCGTGGCCAACATCTTCTCGGCCAATGGGATTAAGGTCTATCTGTTCGAAGGCCCCCGCCCTACCCCCGAGGTGTCCTATGCCATCCGCCTGCTGGGTTGCCAGAGCGGCGTCAACATCACCGCCTCGCACAACCCCAAAGAGTATAACGGTTACAAGGCCTACTGGGACGATGGTGCCCAGGTGGTGTCGCCCCACGACGTGAACATCATCAAGCACGTCAACGCCATCGCTGATGTGAGTGAGATCAAATTTGAGGGCAACCCCGATTTGATTGAAATCATTGGTGAAGATATCGACTCGCAGTACATCGAGCAGATCCACACCTTGTCACTCAGCCCCGAGGTCGACAAGAAGCACCACGACTTGAAGATTGTCTACACCCCCATCCATGGTGTGGGCCGCGACATCGTTCCACGCTCAATCAAGCGCTGGGGCTTCGACAACATCATCCACATTCCCGAGCAGGATGTGATGAGCGGTGACTTCCCCACCGTGCCTCAGCCCAATCCCGAGATGCGCAGCGCCATGGAGATGGCTATTGCCAAGGCTACCGAGGTCGAAGCCGACATCGCACTGGCTAGTGACCCCGATGCCGACCGCATCAGCGTGGTGTTCAAGAACAACAAGGGCGAGTATGACTTGGTGAATGGCAACCAGATTCAGCTCATCTTCCACTACTACCTCATCACCCGCAATGCCGAGTTGGGCCGTCTGGACCGCGACAACGACTATATCGTCAAGACCATCGTCACCAGCGAGACCATCGCCCGTATCGCTAAGGCTCAAGGCATCAAGATGTATGACTGCTACACAGGCTTCAAGTGGATTGCCTCGGTGATGCGCGACCTGGAGGGGACACCTGCCCGTTATCTGGGCGGCGGTGAGGAGAGCTACGGCTTCCTGCCCGAGGACTTCGTGCGCGACAAGGACTCGGTGTCGTCCATCCCGCTGATGTGCGAAATTGCCGCCTGGGCCAAGGAGCGCGGCCAGTCGATGAACGACATGCTCATCGAGCTGTACATGACCTATGGCTACTCGAAGGAGCGCGGCATCAGTGTGGTGCGTCCCGGCAAGAGCGGTGCTGACGAGATTGCCGCCATGATGGTCAACTTCCGTGAGCACCCGCAGGAGCAGATTGCCGGTAGTCCGGTGGTGCTGATTAAGGACTTCCAACTGCTCGAGCAGCGCGACTTGCGCACTGGCCAGGTCACCAAGCTGGACATGCCCACAACGAGCAATGTGTTGCAGTACTACACCGAGGATGGCACCAAGGTGTCTATCCGTCCCAGCGGCACCGAGCCCAAGATCAAGTTCTACATCGAGGTGCACGACAAGCTCGACAAGGCCGAGAACTACGATGCAAAGAACGAGTGGGCCGACCAAAAGATTGACCGCATCTGCCACGACCTCGGCATCTAGGATAATTATTAATTTTTAATTCTCA
>DEKO01000062.1:12362-13276 GCA_002353885.1 Porphyromonadaceae bacterium UBA2720 | reverse complement strand
CTGCTGCTGACCCAGGCCAAGTACAAGGCCGACATACACGCCTACCGACTCGACACCATAAACCTGGCGGTTGACTACTATGCCGACGGGCATGACAAGGACAAGCGCACCCGCTCGCTGCTCTACAAGGGCTGCGTGATGGAGGAACTGCCCCAGCTCGACAGCGCCATGTACTGCTATCTTGAGGCCAACCAGTATGCCGAACATCATGGGCAGATGCGACTTCAGGCCTATCTGCTGTTCCGTATTGCACAACTTTACCAATATTCTTATACTGAAGACGACAAGGCCATCGAATACTACCGCCATTCTCTCGGTCTATACCGGCAGACGGGCGACTCGCTTCGCGTGCTGTACTGCCTCAGCGAGTTGGCTGCCCTCTACCGCAATTCAATCCCTGACTCTGTTGTTCCTGTCGCGCTCCAAGCCAGCCGGTTAGCCCAGGAACTGGGCGATGACACCTACTATTGTGTTAATCTCGAGACCCTAGCGGGACACTACTTGTTTGGCGATGATTTGAGGCAGGCAAAAGCACTCGCTCTCACGGCATTGTCCAATCCATCGGTCGCCCCCGCCACCGCGTTGCGTTGTCTCAACACCGCCTGCCAGGCAATGGCGCAGTTGGGCGAAGTCGATTCGGCGCAAGCGATGTTAGCGAGGATTCCTGTCCCGGCCACTGCTGGCGACTCCATTGACTGGATGCGCTCGCAGGCTCTGGTGGCCTATGCCAAAGGAGACTTGCCGACCTATGTGCGTCTGAGCGGCCAAAGGAGCGACATGGCCGACGGTCTGCTGGTCCGCTCGCTCAAGCATCGTCTGGCCATGTCGCAGGCGCACTATGAGGCCGAGCAGGAGAATGCACGTCACTCCAGGCTCAGGTCTGATGCCATGACAGCCATCGCCTGCCTGCTGGC
>DEKO01000062.1:0-12249 GCA_002353885.1 Porphyromonadaceae bacterium UBA2720 | reverse complement strand
ATTGATGTCTAGCCAGAGCGACGTGCACCGTCTGCAAGTGCAGACAGTAACGCAGGCCCTGGCAGCCGTCTCTTATCTGGGCAAGAAAGGCGCTTCGAGCTTCAAGGACGACAGGTACCTTGACAGCGTGCATCTGCCCGGTCAGTTCTGGTCCGATGCCGACCAGCTCATCAGCATCGAGCTGTCCGGCCTCTTGCGGCAGGCTGAAGCGCGCGGCGACAGGCTCAAAGACGAGGAGCGAAAGGTGCTGAGCCTGTGCTACTGTGGAATACCCGATGTGGTGATTGCCCGCCTCATGAACTACACCAACCGGCAGACCGTGCAGAACATCAAGTCTCGGGTGGCCCGGAAACTGTCGCCGGCTGGGGGCAGTCTTGCCGATGTGCTCAGCGCATAGCGCCACTGCGCGCCCGGACAGCGATGCGATTGCTCACATTGCCACGACATCGGTAGATAGCGGGCCTTCGGTCATGCATGCTTGTCAGTGGCGAATTCGCATTCGACCTCCGTGGTAATAGTGTATAGAAAATGCATGCGATTGTTGCCTTTTGACCCTGTCTGCCTCCGGCGAGGGAGCAGAATGCCTCCCCCGAAGTGCGGCAGCGACCGAGGGCAGACGCGAAATGAAGGGGTGAAATGGCAAAATGAGGGGGTGGGTCTTGTAAGTAGCAGAAATTCAACTCAATACAGAGTGTTAAATGAGGGGGTCAGAAATCATTATGAGGGGGTAAAAATTTGGTGCTTCTGTTTCATTGCCTGTAATTTTGCGGTAGGGAATGGTCCCTACACAATGCAATAAAATGTTATAAATATGAAACAGACAAAAACTCTCATCCTGTTGCTTTTTCTGGCCCTGGCAAGCGTTGTTGACGGCTATGCGTTTGATGACATCCTTGGGAACCCGGCCGACAAGAAAATCATTCTGGCCGGAACAGGCATGAAACCCAAGCTAGCAGACCCTGATGCAACTTATAATGAGTTGTCGCGCATGTTGACCATCGAGTTCCCGACTGCGGGGTTCGTTTCGTACACGTTGTCCATCTCGTCGGAGCTGAACACGCTCGACTACTATGTGACCACACCGCTGACCAGCGTCTACATTTCGCCCGAAGTGGTTGAGGTCGACGTGCAACTGGCGACCGACGGCGGCGACCTCTACTACGGCTCGTTCGAGGCCAGTGAATCTTTGGGAGTAGAGTAATGAGCCATTGATGATATAATGCTATGTAAGCATGTAGAATTTCAGAAAATATAATTATTAACTAAGTATTATTCTAATTCTTATAGTGATGAAAGTAAAGTATCTATTATTGTATTTGCTTTTTATTCTTTTCTCGCATTCATGTTCGAGTGATGAGAACTTTATTGAAGAGAATGATATTTTGTTTAAAGCTGAGGTCACGCCTTCAGTTAATGAAACTGATATGCGCGTTACTCTTCAGCTATTAGATAGTTATTTGAAAATTTCGGGTAAGTTATCGCATGTTATTAGTGTTGTTCCCGTTTTGGATGATCTAGACACTTTAGCGTACTATGTTGAATACGATCATGGTTGGGATTTAATAGCTGGTGATAAAAGAGTTCAGCCTATTCTTGCTCATTCTGATGATGGCTTTATCAATTGGTCAGACACTATTAATCCTGGAATCAAATCAGTTCGAGGAATGCTAGGAATAGTACGGTCAGCCCAATTGAGAGGCACTTCTCTGCCGAACAATATATGGAATTCTGTTGATGATACTATGAATGGGTTCAGTGTGCGGTTTGAACAAGTAGATGTAGATCGGCGAAATAGAATCACAAGGGGTGAAGGCCAAGGAAAATGGATATGTATTGATACTATATATGTAAGTAATACTACAAGTAGTACGAAGTTATTGCAAACACATTGGTCACAAGAAGATAGTTTTTGTCTATATACCCCATATAAGTACAAAGATGGTATCCTTGCTCACACACAAGTAGGTTGTGTAGCAGTTGCAGCAGGGCAGTCGCTTTTTTTTATGAAGTCAAAGAAAACAGCGGACAGTGATTTAATTCCTTATATAGCTAATATGCCTTTTGTTGAGAATGGAACTCTCTCAGTAAGTTCATATACCAATAATTGGAACCTTTTGTGGCAAGCGGATTATGCAGCAAAGTTTCTTTCTTTTATTGGTCATAACATTAGTATGAATTACGGTATTATTGATTCACAAGCGGACCCTAGAAAGATTAGAGATTTATTGGATGATTATCATATAAGCTATCAATCAGTATTTAACAATAACAGTAATCAGTACAATTATTCAATAGTATATTCAAGTTTGATAAATGGTTCACCCGTTATTGTAAGTGCTTTAGAAAGTGATACGTCGGATTATGGTCATTCTTTTGTTATTGATGGGTTTAAGCGTGTTAATTGGTATATGGCTCTAGATTATGTTTGGGATCCTTATTATGTATTGACAGAGTGGGATGTAGTGTTTGGTGATCCTACTTTATTAGTCGGTCCAGTTGGTGAAGGAGGGAAAGAAGAAGAAGGCGACTATAGTACTTATGTTCATCGTGAGATACGCCTATCTGCTGGCTCAGAAGTGTATTTTTCAATGAACTGGGGGTGGGGGAATGAATATAATGAGGATAACACTTATTATTTAGCGAGCTCTCAGATGGGGAATCAAGGAACTTATGTATATACCCCATATTGGAGTTCAGGTTTTCAGCACTATTCATTTGTGCGAGGTATGATTTATAATCTACAGAACAACTGAGAATGGAGGAATTATGAAGAAGTTAGCATTGTTCTTATTTTTGTTGACGATAGTGTTTGATGTTTTTTGTCAAGATGTAGTGAATAAAAATCTTTTCTATGTCAAGTTGGGCGCAAATTGCTCCTATGTCAAAGGAGGACCTCAATACGCAAAAGATCATCCAGCTCGTTTTGGCCTAGTTACAGGACTCGAATATGAGCGTTTAATTGGTGATTGGGGCATTTCGTTGGGTGCATTGTTTTCGATGCAGGGCGGCAAGGAAGGGTTTTGGTCATATAACAACAATATGTTTGTGTTTCCAGTGAGTTTGAATTATCATTTCTCAAGTATCCCTCTCACGTTACGAGTAGGAATGCAATATGGTGTGCGAGGCGATGTCTATGACTGGTCGATGCCCATAAGTGCCTATTGGAGTTGGAAAAAAATCTATTTGGAAGCAGCTTATAAGCACGGAGTCAAAACATGGAATCCAAATGTATGGGATGCTGCTAATAGCTCGTTTGGCCAGCGGTCTAGTAGTCCAATGAAAGCTGGTCAAAGTAGAACAATAAGCCTTTCGGTGGGCTATAATTTTTTCTCGTGGTGATTGTGTGTAATTCATGTTGAGGGAAGCGGCCTCACCCTCCTGGCTTATATATCGATATTTAGTTTATTGACTTCAGAGCAGTCATGCATCGTCGGGGTCGCTGACGACCTGGAAGTCGGCATTCTCGTCGCGGTAGTCGTCGGCCCAGTACTCGTCGCGCCACTGCTGGTCGTCGGGATCTATCATGCGGCCCTCGCCTTGTGCCTGCGCGGGCACATCGTCATCGACAGGCTCACCCTCGGGAGTGTCAAAGATGAAGTCATCCTCGGCTTGCTCACGGTGACGTGCATCCAAGTCGCGGTGCGTCGGGGTCTCGGGGATGCGGTTGCGCTCGTCGTTGATGGTGCGCCACAGGGCATCCTTGAGTTCGGTCAAGCCTTTCTGTGCCACGCTTGAGATAAACACTGTCTCGACCCCTTGTGGAAGGCTGGGACGGAGCATGTCGATGAGTTCGTCATCAACCACGTCACACTTGGTGATGGCCAGCACGCGGGGTTTGTCGACCAGATCGGGATTGAAGGTTTGCAGCTCGTTGCACAGCACCTGATACTCATGCGCGATGTCATCGGTGTCGGCTGGTATCATGAACAGCAGCACGGCGTTGCGCTCGATGTGGCGCAAGAATCGCAATCCCAGTCCACGGCCCTCGCTGGCCCCCTCGATGATGCCGGGGATGTCGGCCATGACAAACGACTGCTGGTCGCGGTAGGTGACGATGCCCAGGTTGGGCTCGAGCGTGGTGAAGGGGTAGTTGGCAATCTTGGGTTTGGCGGCACTGATGACCGAGAGCAGGGTCGACTTTCCCGCATTTGGGAAGCCCACCAGGCCCACATCGGCCAGCAGCTTCAGCTCCAGGATGACGGCCTTCTCGATGCCTTTCTCGCCAGGCTGGGCAAAGCGGGGCGTCTGTCGGGTCGCGCTCTTGAAGTGGGTGTTGCCCAGGCCGCCGCGTCCACCCTTGAGCAGTCGCACCACTTGTCCGTCCTCGGTCACGTCGCACAAGAATTGTCCCGTCTCGGCATCATAGACCGCCGTGCCGCAAGGCACCTCGATGGTGCGGTCCTCGCCGTCCTTGCCGGTCGACTGGTTCTCGTAGCCCGGCTGTCCGTCGGTGGCGAACACGTGGCGCTGATACTTGAGGTGTATCAACGTCCACAAGTTGCGGTTGCCCTTGAGGTAGATGTGACCACCGCGGCCGCCGTCGCCGCCGTCGGGTCCGCCCTTGGGTATATACTTGGCGCGGTGCAGGTGGGCCGATCCGGCTCCGCCCTTGCCACTGCGACACAATATCTTCACATAGTCAATAAAGTTGCTCTCAGCCATTTAAGTTGTTAGTTGTTGGTTGTTAGTTGTTAGCGAACAGCCGTCCCTTCAACAGCCCGGCTGTTTGCTGTTTGCTGTTCGCTTCGGGACTGCAAAGTTACAACATTTTTCTGAAATAGAGGCGGTCACGGCATTATGGTCACGACAATGGCGGGAGCGGTGGCCGTGAACTCTGGGGCATAGGCACACTGCGCGGTGGTGATGCCCGTCTCGTAGGTGCCGGCCCGGTCGATGAAATAGTCGCACTCGATGACTCGTGTCCCCTGCCTCATGTGGTCGATGTAGTAGCGAGTTTCCGTGTCCTTCAAGTCGCAATAGCATCCGCGGTAATATCCGCTCAGCGGGTTGACGGGCTCAAGGCAGGCAGGTCGCTTGTCGATGACTTGCACAAAGTCGAGATCACGCGATGCAGTGATAGTCAGTCGCACCGTCACACGGTCGCCCACATGCAGGGTGTCGCTACCGGGCTTAACAATCTCACGCTTGACACTGATGCCCGAACTGGATTTCTCCACCGCGCTGGAAGGTTGCACGAATTGGGCATAGACTGTGCCCCAACTCGTGCCGGCATGGCTCTTGTTGACCGTGAGCTGATAGGGTTCTTTCAATTTCAGGTCAGTCTTGACATAGCCCAGTGCGGCACTGCCTTGCGGCAGGTCGATGCGCCGCCCGTCAACGCTGAATTGGGCCATCGGCACCTCGTCGAGCACGCGCAGATTGCCATTGATGAAGGCATACACAGCATTGGCACTGTTATAGGCTGTGTTCCAGTACTGCGTGCGCTTCTGCTGCAACAGCCATCGGCGCATTTCCTCGATGGCCGTGGTGTCGTCGGGGTGGATCAGTTGCATGGCCTCGATGGCCGCCACTTGGGTGGGTATCTTGAGGTCATGCCACCAATAGCCGTGGCTAGTGGCATCGAAGTACCGTCCCAAGGCCTTGCTGCTGAGCATGTCGGCCATCACAGCATCCAGTTGCTGCCGTGCCGCCTTCTTCTCGCCCCACTTCCACAGAGTGGTGGCCATGATGCAGTCGGTATATGCACTGTGCCACGACTTGTCGCGCTTCATCTCCTTGATGATTTTCTTGCGCTCACGGCGGCACGAGTCGGGCACATCGCGGTTGTCCATCGCGGCCAGATAAAGATACCTCTGGTCAATGCCTTGTCGAGCCAGGTAGTCAAAACCGCTGTTCATCATGTATTGGGTCTCATATTGTTTGCCGAGTAGCACATTGACGCGCACCAGTGCCTCCAGCACCATCTGGGTCATAGCCATGCTTCCCTTCATGCCCTTGAACCAGCTCCACGACCCATCACCATTTTGCAACGCCTTCAGTGCCGATAATGTGGTGCTGACTTTGCCGTTCAGTGCCGTCTGGTCGAGGAATTTGCTCAATTGTTGCCGCTGCTCGGTCTCGGTCTTGGCGATTCCGGCCCACGGAGTCTCGGTCAGCACAATCGCCTTGAGTTCCTGGTTGCGCTCCAGCGGACTCTGCCGGCTGACAGAATCCTGCTCATCGCGCCATTGTTGCATGGTCTGCGCCACTTGTGGCGACATCGACAAGATGCCTGCGGCCGTTTTCAGCGAGAAGTAGGCAATGGCTTGGCAGGCCGCACAGTCATCCACAGGATGGGAATACTCGTGCAGTGCTTGCATCATGAGCCAGGCAGGATTGTTGGTGTATTCCAGGGTGTACTGTGCACCAAGGGCTTTTTTCGCCTCCAGTTTGCTCAAGTCAATGCTGGCCTGTCCCTTGCCCAGGAGCGTGAACGGCACCGTTCGTGTCACCAGCTCTAGCTGGCTGAGCACCGGCAGATAGTGCTGCTCGCCGTCGCTGGCCTCGCCATTGCTGGCCACCACCTTGCACATCAGCAAGGTCTCGCTTTGCTGAGGCTTGTAACTGAATGTCACGGTTGTAGACTCGCCTTGAGCGGCAGCAAACGTCTGATGCTGCGTGTAGACCACTCGATCGGTCTCGGTGTCGACGAGTTGCATCGACACCGCTCCACGCACATCGTGGTCGCATGTGTTGACGATGCGGCTAGTGATGGTGGCAGTGTCGCCCATGCGCACAAATCGCGGCACATTGGGTTGTACCATAAACTGCTTGCTGGCCACCACCTCGCCAGTGAGCATGCCCCAGCACATGTCGCGTGTGTGCGCTTGTGTCATGACCCGCCATGTGGTCACACTCTCGGGCAGGGTGTATTGCAGATTGACCCGCCCTTGCTCATCGGTCTGCAAGGTGGGGAAAAAGAATGCTGTTTCGTTCAAGTTCTCACGTGCAGGCAGATCCAGCGTCCGGGCAATCGCCTGAGCACCATCGCCCTTGACGGTGTTGACCAAAATCACCCCTGCCGACGCACGGGCACCATAGATGGCGGTCGCCGACGAGCCTGTCAAGATTTTCAAGTCGCGGATGTCGTTAGCACTGATATTGGGTAACATCGATGCAATCAGCGCATTGGCATCACCATGCGACAGCGCATCGGCACCAACTTCGGCAACGACATCAACAACGACCCCGTCGACAACAATCAGTGGTCGTGTATCACCATAGATGGATGTCGCGCCCCGCACACCGTTTTGGGACAAATCTCCCTCTACCTGTACGCCCGCAGCTCTTCCTTCCAGCGAACGCGCCACATCATCGGCTATGGCAGCTTCCGTGCCAGTAAACAGTCGCTTGTCCACCTTTTGGTAACCTGTGACTACAACCTCGTTCAGGGTGGTTCCGTCGTCAGGCCATAACTGGATGAGAGGGTGCGCCTCGGTGATGGTTGTGCGAGCAGGATGGTAACCCAAGAAATGTATTGTGAGTTTATCTCCAATGCGCGCCAGCAGTTTGAATTTTCCATTAATGTCTGTTGAGGTCCCTATTCGGCTGTTTCGGTCGATGGTGACTGTAGCACCAATGATAGGCTCATCGTTCTCATCGACCACTGTGCCGCTGATGAGCATTTCGCTGCCCATCAGCCCTGACTTGAAGTGGCTCATGCTCTGGGGCGGGAACTTCGACTTGCCATTTTGCTGATTGCCAAAGTTATAGATGCTGTAATAGAGATAGCAATCCTGTGACGCATAGTTGCCATTGTAAATTGAGCGGTCGAACGACAATCCCATTTGCCAGTTATGAGGCTCAAACTCGTCAAGTGACTTGTCGTACATGGCTGCAATCACTCGGGCATCGGCGGGAGTACCGTCGGGTCGGTTCACCTGCAGTTGCCATTGCTCCTTCTGGCCCGGTGTCAGTCGGTCACGGAATGTGTTCCAGCACAATGCCAATGCCTTGTCGGGCTGAGGCTTCACGATTGTGTGACTGGCCTGATAGAGTTTGCCATCTTTCCACCAGGCATAGAGCACCTTGATGCCATCGCCATACAGGGGTTGATAGGCAAACTCACGGCGAATGATGGTGTCGCTCAACTCGATGGTGCCGCGTTCCAAGCAACTGTCGGCACGCATCACGGCATAGAGCACATGCACGTCGTGCCGACTGGTACCGAGTTCGATTCGTTCTCTGTCGGTCTTAAACCAGATGTCGGCATCATAGCATGGCCGTGTGGCCTGGGGATCATAGACAATGATGGTACTGACGAGCGTGTCTTCATCGCAACTGGCCATGAGTGCATATTTGCCACAGGGCAGTCCGGCGGGCAGTCGCAGGTTAGTCCGACGGCCAGCACTCACAGTGTCGCTGGCTTGCTCAAAGCCTTGAATCCAATACTTGACCACCGCGCCGTTGATGTCTTTGTTCATGACGTTTCTGGCCTTATACGTCACAGTAGCCTGGGGTAACTGGGCTTGCTCAATCCACCACACGCTGCCGGCATCGGATGTCAGCCTCACAGGGCGGCCACTGACGCTGAATTGCACCATTTCATCATGGCTCTCGCCAGTCATGTCGGTCACTTGTATCGTCAGCCGATAGTACCAATTGCGCTGGTCATCGGTGGGAATAGCAATCTTAAAGCGCCCCTCACTATCGGTGCTGATGGTGTCTTGAAAAGGCATTCTCGCGTCGAGTCTATAGGTCACGGTCGCATTGTGCAACGGTGTTCCAGTCATTGTGGTTGCCTGCCCGGCAATCATGACGGTGTCGCCACGGGCAATGCGCTTGTGGTTGTCGTCGATGGTGATCTTAAATGTCGGCCTCTTGTATTGCTCGACACGCAACACAGCAATGCCAGTGACATCTCGACTGTTGGGTTGCTGTGCCGGCAAGATTGCTTCGATGCGATAAGCGCCATGCAACAAGTTTTGTTTGAGCGCGAAGCGAGCGTGCGCCACGCCATAATCGTCGGTCACGACTTGCGCTGTGTCCACCGTCTGTCTTTTGCTGTCCAGCAACTTCACCTCGATGGCCCTGCCAGTGAGCACGGCCACGTCATCGTCCTGGCGAGTATAGGCAAGCACTGCCAGCTGAATGTCTTGACCAGGCCGGTAAATAGCGCGGTCGGTCATCACATTGAGATGGGAGGTCTTGTCGTGGTCGGTGGGATAGTTGCGTGAGAAATCACTCTCGTAGCAGAATCGGTCATCGGCAGTGGCAGGGCAGACATCAAGGTTGTCATCGACAAGCGCTTCACCTTGAGCATTGGTGGTGGCCAGCAGTTTCTCGAATTCGTCATCATAGAGTTGCGCGTGTGGCACTGGCTTGCCGCTGATGGCATTGACCACAGTCACCAGTTGCTTGCCGTTGGTCATACCCAGACTCAATGTGCGCAGGTCGCTCACGCATTGAAAGACATACAAGTTATCATCGATTGGCGGAGTGGTTTTGAAACGCAGCAGATACACTCCCTTGTCCATAGGTGGCAAGATATGGCCATGGGTAAAGGTCTCATACCGATTGGCATTGTTAATGGCGAGCACATCATGCTTGATGTGCTTGAAGCTATACTCTTTTTTGTATTCGTTGATGTCATCATCATCCACGCGCCATGCATCTTGGACTTCGGTTGGAGGCATGTTGGTTGAATAGATGTCAACATCGATGCGGCGAATGTTGCAAGTATTGGTTATGAATGTCAGACTATCGGCCGACGTTGTGAGGCCTCTCTGGAATCTGACTTCCAGATGGCTCTGGCACAACGTGTTGAAAGCATCTTTTAGTGCGCCAACCCGCCAATAGCGCTCATACTTGCTTAAGGCTTTTTCAAGATACTCACCCTTTTCTTTTACACTATAGTCATGTTTCATGGCTTGATAACGCGCCAGTGCCACCTCGGCCGAGACTTCCAAGTCGCCATAGATGCCCATCAGCGAGTCGAGCGATGCTATATACTGGGGCCTAGTCACGCGTTGCGCTTCCAGTAACTGTAGCGCAGTCAGCATGGTGGCAGGCCGATTGCCGTGGCGGTCGTAGTAGTCGTGCAGCGTGGCATACTCCTCCAGTTCATAGCCCACGACGCTGAGCAGGTCATCGCCGAAGTAGCGCCCCATGGGCAGCCGCTGGACCACGTCCTTGAACTTCGTGGCCTTGGCTTGCGCCAACAAGTTGGCATGGCTCATTGCCAGTGAGCGATAGGGCACACTGTCATCGGGCTGCAAACGTGCCAACAGGGTCTGATAGATGGCGGCTTTGACCGGGTCGGCATCCCGCAAGCGCTTTTCGCTGGCCTTGAGCCGCTGAATGACACCGGCAATACTGTCTTTCCCGCTGTCAATCAGCCTCATGGCATTTTTGATGTCATCGAAGTCACGCGCCTGCATAGCGATGGCCGCTATGAGCATGAGTAGGATTATGGTGACTCTTTTTATCATGGTGGGTTATGTTGTTGTGGTCAGTTGTTGTCTGTGCCTATCAGGCCGGTAAGCAGGATCCACAGGTCGCCCGTGTGGGGCTCGCTGAAGACGGGAGCCATGCGGTGCCCGATCTGCGATGTCTCGCGGTAGCGCTCAGGCGGCACCAGCGCCCGGCAGGCCGCGCGGTTGTCGCCCAGCAGCTCGTCGTGGTCGCTGCAGATGATGTAGGTGCGAGGTGTGATGTGCATCTCCACACCCCTGAACTCTAGCAGGTTTTCCGGGCCGAAGTCAAAGTACCAGTTGCCGTCATGGCGCGGGTTGAAGTAGCGTTGATGTCCCATCATGCTGGGCTGGTTGAGCATGTGCTCGGGGTCAGTGGCCGGGTTGGCCGCCACCTTGATGCAGTCGACGTCGGCACACAGCACATAGTAGCCGCCCAGCGAGGTGCCGATGAGCAGGTCGATGTCGTGGGCGCGCACATAGTCCTCGATTTGTTTGATTGACTCGGCAGGATGATGGTTGACATCGATGGCGTGAACCTCACAGTCGGTGAGCACCTGGCGCAACCGGGCTACTGTGCCGGTTTGGGCCGAGCTGCAGAATCCGTGGATATAGAGTATTTGTTTCATGGGTGATTGTTGTTGATTGCGCAAAGTTAATGCTTTTGGGCTGAATAATCAAGGAATGCCGATTTTTTTGTACTTTTGTCCCTCGTTATGAAGATAGTAGTTGAAAATCGCATTCCTTATATCCAGGGTGCGCTCGAGCAGGAGGCTCACGTTGTCTATCTGCCCGCGGCCGACATCACGGCTGATGCGGTGCGCGATGCCGACGCGTTGCTGGTGCGCACCCGCACGCGCTGCGATGCTGCACTGCTGCAGGGCAGCCGTGTGCGCTTCATTGGCTCGGCTACCATCGGCACCGACCATATTGACCTGGCATGGTGTCGCGACCACGGCATCACGGTGTGCAACGCACCAGGCTGCAACGCACCGGCAGTGGCGCAGTGGGTGTTTGCTGCTATTGGCCATTGGATGCGGCATAGCGGCATAGCCACAACACACGGCTTGACACTAGGCATCATCGGTGTGGGTCATGTTGGTAGTATTGTGGCACGATGGGCGCAGCAACTGGGATTCAATGTGCTGCTTAACGACCCGCCACGCGGCATCGGCGTTCCACTCGATGAGTTGCTCAGTCGCAGCGACATCGTCACGGTACACACCCCGCTCACACGTGATGGTCAGTGGCCCACGTGGCACCTGCTGGGCGGGCGCGAGTTGGCCCGCATGGCCCGCTGCCGCCTGCTCATCAATGCGGCTCGTGGCGGCATCATCGACGAGACGGCATTACTGGGCTGGCAGGGCGACTTGGCCATAGACTGCTGGGAAGGCGAACCGATGCTTAACCTCGATGTGTTGCGACGTGCCATTGTTGCCACACCGCACATCGCCGGCTACAGCATCGAGGGCAAGCAGCGCGGCACCGCCATGATGATCGAGGCATTGAACCGCCACTATGGCTGGCACCTACCTGTGCCACACATCGCCGCCCCGGCACGGGGTGCCGACGGAGTGACCCTCGATGCCATCATGGCTAGTTTTGACCCACGACGGCTCACTGCCCAGCTGCAAGCCTCGCCCACCCAATTCGAATCGTTGCGTAACACCTACCCCCTGCGCCACGAAAAAGTAGTTCAGTAGTTACTTCTTGTCAGTAGTTAAGGAGTTAAGTAGTTAAATGGAGTTAAGACGTTACTTTTTTAGTAGTAAAGTAGTAGGGTAGTAAGGTAGTAAAGCCGTTACATTGTTGTAGCGGTAGGGACGCGCCATGGCAC
>DEKO01000064.1:8291-8720 GCA_002353885.1 Porphyromonadaceae bacterium UBA2720 | reverse complement strand
CATCAGCAACGCCAACCAGTATGTCAACCGACCCGTCGAGGCCACTGTCGTGCTCAACACCCCGTTCAGCCTCATCCGTTCCATCGGCAAGAAAGCCTTTGTCACACCACACTACATGAGCTCCGACGAGATGGAGCGCACCTTCCAGCCCATCGTCCACCCCGTCACCGACTCGCTCTCACATCCTGGCAAGAACGTGGTCATCCTCATCGTCGAGAGCATGGGCAAGGAGTACATCGGCTCGCTCAACCCACAGCTCGACGGCGGCAGCTATCGTGGCTACATGCCCTTTGTCGACTCGCTGCTGCAGCGCAGTCTCACATGGCAGTACAGCTATGCCAACGGGCGCATCTCGATGGACGCCATGCCCAGCATCCTGGCCGGCCTGCCCATGATGGTCGAGCCATTCTTCCTCACCCCCGCCTCGCT
>DEKO01000064.1:4250-8228 GCA_002353885.1 Porphyromonadaceae bacterium UBA2720 | reverse complement strand
GCTACGAGACAGCCTTCTTCCACGGCGGGCACAACATCTCGATGGGATTCAGCGCATTTGCCCACAGCATCGGCTTTGAGCACTACTATGGCCTGGACGAGTACTGCCAGAGCGATGACTATGGCGGCATGGACGACTTCGACGGCAAGTGGGCCATCTGGGACGAACCCTTCCTGCAGTTTATGCTCGACGAGATGGATGAGTTGCATGAGCCATTCATGGTGTCGGCCTTCACCGCATCGTCACATCATCCGTTCAACGTGCCCGAGCAATATCGCGACTCGTTGCGCGACGAGGGCGGGCAATCCATACACAAGTGCGTGCGCTACACCGACATGGCACTGCGGCGCTTCTTCGAGCGCGCCAGCCACGAGCCGTGGTACCAAAACACGATCTTTGTCCTCGTGGCCGACCACACCAACCAGGCCTCGCACCCCCAGTACCTCACCGACCTGGGGCTGTACAGCATACCCATCATCTTCTACGCCCCCGACGGCTCGCTGCCCACCGGCGTGCGCCGCGATGCCATCGCGCAGCAGGTCGACATCACCCCCACACTGATGCACCTGCTGGGCTACAAACGGCCCTTTGTGAGCTTCGGCAGCGACCTGTTGTCGACACCGCCCGAGCAGACCTGGGCCATGAACTACAACAACGGAGTCTACCAGTATCTGCGAGGCGACCTGATGATACAGTTCGATGGCCAGCGCACAACAGCAGTCTACAACTACCGCATCGACCCCTTGCTGCGCAACAACCTGCTTGGCACCGTCCCTGTCGACTCGATGCAGCACACCCTGCAGGCCATCATCCAGCAGTACATGAGCCGCATGAACGAAAACCGCCTCGTCTTGTAAGCAATGCATAATGCACAATAGTATAGGGTTGTCCCCCTAGCCCCCTAAAGGGGGAACTTCTGTTGTGTCTGCCACTTTGTACACCCCCCTTTAGGGGGGCTTGGGGGGACAGCAACTGCCACTTTGCACACCCCCCTTCAGGGGGGCTTGGGGGACGTGAACGGCCTGGCTGTGTTTTGCCTCTCAACAACCACGAAGTGCTCGCGACCGGGAGTGAGGCTGAAAAGAATCTCACGCAGATTGAACAGATTATATTTTGATATTCAGTATGATTCTGTGTGAGATTATGCAGCCTGGCTGCAGTAGGGGTGGAGCGATAGCGCAACCCCTGCTAAATTTTGCCGGTTGTTAAAGAATGACTATATTTGCAGCGAAAAAACGGAAGATAACTCATGCAAAAGTTGATTCTGCTCATTGGTATTTGTTTTCTGCTGTTGGCCGGGTGTCGACAGCAGCAGGCCGACCTGCCGCGCCTGGTGGAACTGGACTCGCTCATCGCTGTGGCGCCCGACAGCGCCGCAGCGCTGCTCGCCGCCTATCCCGACGACTCGCTACGCACCGACGACGACCGTGCCTACCACGCCCTGCTCCTCACCCAAGCCAAGTACAAAGCCTATATCCACGCCTACAGCCTCGATACCATCAATATGGCTGTTGCGCACTATGCCGACGGCCACGACACCGGCAAGCGCACCCGCTCGCTGCTCTACAAGGGCTGCGTGTTCGAGGACCTTTCCAGGCTCGACAGCGCCATGTACTACTACAAGGCCGCCGAGGACCATGCCACCCAGTCGGGCGACACCTACCACCGTGGCTACGCCCTCATGCGCATGACTTGGCTCTACCAGAGTCAATATGCAATACACGAGGCCATTGAGACAACCAGAAAATCGTTGGACTGCTTTAAACAAATCAATAAACCTGAATGGCGACTGAACTCCACATTGTCACTGGCCACCCTATACCAGACAGTCGACCTGGACAGTTCCTTTTATTTTATCAATCAGGCGTTAAACTATAGCCTAGCATTGGACTCGGCCAGATATGATGACTGCCTGAGCACGTTGGCCTCCTGCCATCTTCTCAACAAGGATTACCGCGCCTGCATTATGGCGGCCAATGCATCTATCAGATGTTGTACGATGAGGGATGTGTATTTTCGTGCCTGCAATTGGGCTGCTCAGGCATATGCTAAGTTGGGCCAGAAAGACTCAGGGGCATACTATCTTGAGTTATTGCCCTTGCCTGCCAACAAGCAGGACAGTGTGCTGCTCTTGAGCACTAAAGGGATCCTTGACAATGACTTCATGTCTCAAAAACTGTCGGGCGACATGGCCGATACTCTTGTCAACATAGACACTATCGTGTCATTGACAAACGCGAGCAAGCGCTATGACCAGTTCACAGAACAGACTTTGACCAAGAGAAGGAACCGGAGCATACAATTGCTATTGGCAATATCGACAATTATCTTGTTATTTCTCGCAACGCTTGTCTACTGGACGAGAAAACGAAAGGAACACACATTGGCCGGCGAAATTGAGGATGGAAACAAAATCATTTCGTCGCTGAAAAGCGAGCTAAAAGCGAGTGACGATTTGGCATGTGCCCAACAGACGGAAATTGGTCAGTTGAACGATGAGCTGGGTAAGCAGAGGCTGCAAAATCAAACTTTGGAATTGGCTATCAGCAACAGAGAAGCTCAAATAACCGAGCATGAGACCAAAATCCAAGACTTATGCGAAACAATCTCTGAGCGCGATAAAGCCATCAGCAACCTTGTCAATGACCAATCACGCCTGATAGACAAACGTGACGAGTTATTACAGCAATCAGCTCAGATGTCTCAAGACTTGTTGTCGCTCAGGATTAAATTGGCCTCGACTGAGCAAGAGCGGAGTGAAAGCAGAAAAAATGCAGAGCTTCTGCGCGACCAAATCAAATCCCAAAAGCTCCGAGTCATGGCAATCGTGAACGAGATGTCACAAGGTGCGACCATCTTCTATCAAACGTTGATACAGCAGGAAACCTGTGAGGCGTTGTCAGAAAAGTTCCGACAATATGTCAATGCAAATTTCATGTCAAGACTGAAAGGCCTGCTAGACGTGGCATATCCCAGACTAGCCCAGAGGATGAGTTCCGCCAAGTGTGACAATGATGATGAGGACATGGTATATCTGCATTTTGCCGGTTTTTCGAACGAGATGATGTGTTGCTATCTTAATCTGACCAATAAAAAAACGATATCAAACAAGAAGAGAATTATCGCGACCACGATAATGGGCAAGAATGCCTCCATCAGCCAGTTAGCAGAATGACCGGAAACAACCAACATGTAACCATGACAAAAATCGCCTATATGCATGAATGGCACACAGCGTGGCTGTCCTTTAATCACACTTTCCTTTCCTAGCAGGGGGAGGGCAACTAGCCGCTATTTCAAATGCCTAAAATGAGCAAGAAGAAATCGAATCACTGAATTGCTCGACAACGCCTAACTGTTAGACGCATCAGTAAAACTTCACCACATCCCGTCCCCTTCACTCAAAAGGGAGGGGAGTAATGAGCGAATCGCTGAATAATTGTGACAAGCGCCTTTTGCGATTAAATAATGTTATATTTATATAATATTAACTTAAAAATGACCTAAAGGAATTGCAGTAGGTTGAAATCCAGCAATTTGACTAGGCAAAAAAATGACCTCCATTTTCATTGTAGCCTCTATTTTCCACTATACTTTTGCAGTCAGAAAACATATAGCGCTATAAGTGTTAACCTTTAAAATTAATAATATGAAGACAATTATCAAAACTTCTGTCATCATTATTGCCCTGCTTTTGGCATTAACATCAAACGCCAACGACGATGTCAACGGCAGGAAGAATGCCGAAGCAGTAATCTTTAGCGGAACACATGTTCCTAGACTTGTTGAAGACATGCCCGAGGGATGGTACTACTGCGACACGCGCATGTTGACCATCGAGTTCCCGACCACGGGGTTCGTTCCGTACACGTTGTCCATCTCGTCGGAGCTGAACACGCTCGACTATTATGTGACCTCGCCGCTGACCAGCGTCTACATCTCGCCCGAAGTGGTCGAGGTCGACGTGCAGCTGGCGAC